>JBBTEI010000120.1:0-38495 GCA_038042405.1 Pseudomonadota bacterium | reverse complement strand
GTGCGACAATCTGCCCCTTTACGCGGCGATGCTTGGCTTGAAGTGCGTATAGGACATGTGGTTCGGCCATACCCGCTATTACCCGCCGATACCCATATTAGGCTAGGCAGGCGTTGGTGCGTTTGCTACATAATGCCGGCCAATCACATTGAATTTGTATCCTTTGTTGCTTTAACGCGCGAATTCGGGCGGCATTGGCACATCGCGTAGCGCGCTGTTGATAAGCTTCATGTCAGGGCCGCTCTGTACTGTAATTGATCCACCGCGCAGCACGCGCACCGTGGTCACACCGTTCAATGCACGCTCCATCGCATAATCAAATTGCCGCAGCCGCCCATCCTCAATCGCCCTGTCCCATGCCGTGGCAAAACTCTCCGCACCCTCGCGCGTTCGCAACCGATAAGCCGACACCCGCCCCATCCCGCACGCCTTGCACGCCGCACCAACCGACCCCATCGCCGCGAGGGCGGTAATAAAACGCCGCTGCATCTCCACCGACCACCCGCCCCCGCGCTGCCGCTCCATCGGCACAGGGGTAAAATCAAGGACGGTGCCTTCAAGGCTCGGGATTGGTGCGGGTGAATCGGTCATGGCGGCAATTAGAACATAAAATGAACGATGTAGGAAAGTGGTTTATTTGGGTGGGGCTGCCGGGTGTGTATGACTGGGGTGTTGGGAGAACGGACGGTAAGGTTTTGTGTTGAGATTTGAGAAAGCCGTGGTTCGTGCAAGCCATTCAAGATCGACGGATTTCAATCTCGAACCGAAGAGTAAATTTATAGCGGCTCACTGTGTAAGGTCGTAGCGAGCAAACGTTATAAATGGGGAATATGATTCGGATTTTAGCATGAAAATCAAGTGGCCGATAAGCAAATGCATATTTTGTCTTGAGAATGGAGACATGACTACAGAGCACGTAATACCTGCTGCTCTTCTTGGTAAACTCGAATCAAAATTCCTTTGCAAACAATGCAATTCCCTTTTTGGCCGCTCTTTCGAAGCCACCGCACGGGCCGATCCAATTGTAGCGTCAGCGGTCAGGGCGTTGGAAGAGTCAAACCCGGATTTGGCTGCTACCCTACTGGAAAACCAGAAAGTGATTTTGGGCGGTCAAGGTGGCCCGCGTCGGGGGCAGGTAAAAAAAGGGGTTGCGCGGATCATAACGAAAAAATTGGATGATGGCTCGATTATAACACCTGCACCGGAAGCAAAATCGCACATCATGCGACTGTTGCAAATGGACGGCCACTCTCCATCAGTGATTGAGGTGGCCCTAAAGGCAGCACAACAGGCGCCGCTCAATCGGAGAATTTCCATCTCACCTGAAATTGACGTAGTCACTTGGAGCTCGGATCATGTTGAGCTAGATATGAGCGCGATGAATATTATGAGCCCGTTAGTGCCAGCTAAGATTGCATATGAGTTCCTAGCAGGACATTTGGGCGATCAGATCTACGATAAGAGTATTGTTTTGGATGATATCAGAGCGATGTTTCTCAAAGGCGAAATTTGCGAACATGACGTTAGCGTGGAGCGGCTTTGGGCAAAAAACAACGGTTTATTCCATGGGATTTGCTTCGAGGGGAACTCTCCGAATGCCAAGGTGTTGATTCGGCTCTTTGGAACTCTGGCGTTTCGCGTCACCTTCAAACGATGGGCTATTGGCGGCGCAAGATTCGTTTATACACATATGATTGCAACCGGCGAGGAGATCATGCGGATTTTGGGGGATAATTCTGCAGGGCCACGATGAAAGTGCTTTGGATAAACATATGTTGCCGAACGCCCGCTTTAAGGACTGCAACCAGCACCGTTGAACGACATCCGTCTTAGCGTAAACCGCCATTCGAACCCAGTCCCTACCATGCCGCCCGATAAACCACCACGCCCGTCTTCCCAACGAAGTTCGATAGGTTTCGGTTAATCCAAATCCGTTCGCCTTGGCTCCCAACGGGTCGCCGTCGAAGGGTTCCCTTCTCTTGTCAGCCTTGAAAGAAGAAGGGAGGACTTCGACAGGCTCAGCCCAAACGGAGCGTGGAGGAGATTACGCCGCCGCCGCCATCCGCGCATCGGCATAATCACTGTCGCTGAGCCCGATCAAATCGCGATCGTCGTGGTTCCACGGGTGGAAACCGGGCATGAAAAATGCGACCCATGCCGGGATCAGCTTGCGGCCAATGCCGGGGTTGCCGAAGAAAAACCACGCAATCCGCGCGTGCATCCGCCAGCCGCTGATGCCGTCTTGGGCAAGCAGTTCAACCACGCCTTTATAGCGGTTCATCCAGAAGTTGAGCGTTACAAGCAGCATGACCAACGCTTTGATGCGCCAGCGTTTTCCGCGTGTCCAATCGCGCGTGGCATGAAGCCAGGTGTCGTAGGCGACGCCCTTATGCTCAATCTCTTCAATCGCGTGCCAGCGCCATAGCGCCTTGCTCTCCTCATCAGCGCCAGCAAAATGGACTGGGTCTGTTAGAGAGACATGCGCCATCATTGCGGTGTAATGTTCAAGCACCATTGTTACAGCGAGGTTGATAACCGGGTCCCGACTTTTGGTGAGATCAAGGACTTCAATCACTTTCGCTTCAAGCTTTGTAATATCATAGCCTGCATCCACCACGCGCTTGTTGAATGACACATGTTCGCGGCTGTGCGCGACTTCCTGTTTAATGAAGGCATTGATCTCACCCGCGAGCTTTGGCGGCGCGCCGTCACGAAACGCACGGACGCTTTCAATGAAGAACGCCTCTCCGCGCGGGAATGTGACTGACAGCGCGTTATAAAAAGCGGTTGCAATCGGATCACCGCCAAGCCACCATCGTGATTGGGTTTGTCCACGGCCAAAGCGACGGTCACGCGGCGTAATTGTCAAATCAGCGGGGGGTTTCGTGCTAGACGTGGACATGGTGGAAGGCATTGGGCGATTCTCCATTAACATCGTACCAAATAGGACTAACTAACATTTATGTCAATAGTGCGAAAACGTCTGTCCCCAGAAGCGAGCAAATCGGCAGCACTTGAGGCGGCGCGTGATCTTTTGATTGAGGCTGGCCCACAAGCCGTGACACTGAAAGCAGTCTCGGGCCGGATTGGGAAGACCCATGCCAATTTGCTCCATCATTTTGGATCAGCGGCGGGGCTGCAAAAGGCGCTTGCGAAATCATTGGCCGAGGCGATTTGCGTTGATATTGCCGCCGCTGTGATCAAGTCGCGGAGCGGCGAAGGCAGCCCGCGCGACGTGGTCGATCTTGCCTTTGATGCGTTTGATCGGCAGGGTGCGGGCGCACTTGCAGGCTGGATGATCCTTTCGGGCAATGAGGATGCGCTCAATCCGATTGTTGAGACGATCCATAATCTCGTCGATGATCTTGCGATTGATGGGCATGAGGATCGGCTGCTTCATGACGATTCACTCACACTCGTCCTGATGGCGCTTGGTGATGCGCTGCTCGGCGCGCCGCTTGCCAAAGCGCTTGGCCTGCCGCGTGAGCGCGCGCGCGATATTGCGCTACGCGTAATGCTGGCATCGCTTGATCAGGCGGGCATCCCCCACGGATAAGAGACTCGCGTTTTTGGCCATCAGTCACTAAGGCCGCGCCATGCATTTTCTTGATCAAGCCAAAGTTTTCATCAAATCGGGCGATGGTGGCCCAGGGGCCGTCAGCTTTCGTCGTGAGAAATTCGTCGAATATGGCGGCCCTGACGGCGGCAATGGCGGCAAGGGTGGCGATATCATCTTTGAAGCCGTGCCCGGCCTTAATACGCTCATCGATTTCCGTTACACTCAGCATTTCCGCGCGCCGCGCGGTAAGGGCGGCGCTGGCCGCAACCGCACTGGCGCTGGAGGTGATGATCTCATCATTCGCGTCCCCGTGGGCACACAGGTAATTTCGGATGACAAGGATCATGTTCTTGCCGACTTTACCGAACCCGGCGTCCGTAAAATATTCCTGCGCGGCGGTGACGGTGGACGCGGCAATTTAAGCTACAAAAGCTCGACCAACCGCGCGCCCCGTCAACATGGCACCGGCTGGCCCGGCGAGGAAATGTATGTTTGGCTTCGATTGAAACTGCTTGCCGATGCCGGGTTGCTCGGATTGCCAAATGCAGGCAAATCAACCTTCATCAACGCCGTCAGCAACGCGAATGCGAAGGTCGGGGACTATCCGTTTACGACCCTACGCCCCCAATTGGGGGTCGTCAGCCACAGCAACCGCGAATTCGTCCTCGCTGACATCCCCGGACTGATCGAGGGCGCGGCTGATGGCGCAGGCGTAGGTGACCGCTTTCTGGGCCATATCGAACGCTGCCGCGTATTGCTCCATCTTGTTGATGCGACCGGTGACGATCCGGTTGGTGCATGGCGCACCGTCCGGCGCGAGATTGAAGCCTATGGCGGCGGGCTGACCGACAAGGCCGAGGTGATCGGCCTCAACAAGATTGATGCACTCGAACCTGCCGACGTCAAGAAACTCGCGGCCAAGCTCAAGCGGGCTTCAAAAGCTGAGGTTATGCCGCTTTCAGGCGCGGGTGGAGACGGAGTGGACGCGGTGCTTGACCGATTGCTCGACGCGATTGGGATCGAAAGCGGCGCGGCAGCGGCTGCGGCTGAAGAAAAGCCGTGGTCTCCGATTTAGGCATGACCCGCGTCATCGTCAAAGTCGGATCGTCGCTTCTTGTTGATCCATCAGGTGAAGTCCGCCGGGCGTGGCTTGAAACACTGGTCTCAGATATCGCTAACCGGCGGGTGCAAGGTCAGGAAATTATCATCGTGTCATCGGGTGCAATCGCACTTGGTGCGCGGCGACTGAGCCTGCCAAAAGGTGGTCGGGCAAGCCTTGAAGATGCGCAAGCTGCCGCTGCAACCGGGCAAATCCTGCTGTCGCAGTGCTGGGCTGAGCTGCTTGGCAGCCAAGGCATTACCGCCGCACAAATTCTTGTCACGCTTGATGACCTGGAGGATCGGCGGCGCTATTTGAACGCATCGGCAACACTAGACCGGCTTCTGAGCCTTGACGTCATCCCGGTGATCAACGAAAATGACTCCGTGGCAACGAGCGAAATCCGCTTTGGCGATAATGATCGGCTTGCGGCCCGCATTGCGCAGGCAGCCCGCGCGCAGTGTGTTATCCTGCTCTCTGATGTGGACGGATTATACACTTCAGACCCGTCCACCGATTCCACCGCGACGTGCATCCCCCGGATCGAGGCGATTACGCCCAAAATCACCGCAATGGCCAAAAGCTCCACCTCGTCGGGGATGGGGTCAGGCGGAATGGCCTCAAAAATTGAGGCCGCACGGATTGCCAACGCGGCAGGGGCTGATTTGATTATCGTGTCTGGGCTTACGCAACATCCGCTGGCGCGGCTGGCGCGTGATGAGTGCGGCACGCTGTTCGTCGCCGATAAGGCAAGCAGCGCCCGAAAGATCTGGCTTGCAGGGCGATTGACCGTGAAAGGGCGGATCACAATCGATGCCGGTGCCGCGCACGCACTTGCCAAAGGCGCAAGCTTGCTTGCGGCGGGCGCAACGGCAGTTGAGGGAAAATTCAAGCGTGGCGATGTGGTTGATATCGTATCGGACGGTACGGCCATCGCGCGTGGATTAAGCGAGTATGACAGCGCCGATGCCGCGCGTATTGCCGGAAAACGCAGCAATGCGCTCGAAATAGTCCTCGGTTATGCGCCGCGCGCCGCAATGATCCACCGCGACCATCTGGTTATGTTGTGAGCCGGGGAACGCTCGCGATCACCGGCGCAACCGGCTTTGTTGGCCAAACTCTGGTGCGCCTCGCGATTGATGACGGCTGGCATGTACGGGCGTTGACCCGCACGCCAAAAGCACCAAAGGCCGGGCTAAGCTGGATCAACGGCTCGCTTGAGCAGCCCGCGTCGCTTGATGAACTTGCCCAGGGTTCAGACGCCGTCATCCATGTCGCCGGCGTGGTCAACACGCTTGATCGGGCGGGCTTTGCCAAAGGCAATATTGATGGCACCCATGCCGTGGTGCGCGCCGCCCAAAAGGCTGGCTGCCGCCGGTTCATTCATGTGTCCTCGCTGTCGGCGCGTGAGCCCGCGCTATCAAACTATGGCTGGTCAAAATCTGAAGCTGAAACTGTCGTGGCAAACAGCACGCTAGATTGGACGATGGTGCGCCCGCCGGCAATCTATGGCCCCGGCGATAAGGATATGCTTGATCTCTTCAAGATGGCGCAGCACGGCTTCGTGTTGCTGCCGCCAACTGGGCAGATTTCCGTGATTGAAGTGAGCGATCTTGCCCGGCTTCTGATTAAGCTTGCCGAAAAACCCGACACCACTAGCCAGATTTTTGAGACCGATGACGGGCGCGCAGGCGGCTGGAGCCATGTTGAATTTGGGAAAGCCATTGGCGCTGCGGTCGGCAAGCAGATCGTAACGCTTTCAATGCCACGCGGGCTTGTACGTGTTGGCGCAAAGCTTGACAGCCTCATACGCGGCAACAAAGCAAAGCTGACGGACGATCGCGCAGCCTATTTCTGCCATACCGATTGGGTCATCAGCGCCGCTGCCCGTGTGCCTCCGCAAATATGGCAGCCCCAGATCGAAACAACAGCAGGCCTGCGCAACACCGCACGAGCCTATCACGCCGCTGGCTGGCTATAACACCCCAAACTGATCGAACATTAGCGCAATCAGCGTAAGCATCATCCCCGCCAGAAAGACACGATAGGCATAACCCAAATATTTGTATTTCTTATTCTGGAGTACAAGCCCATTCTGATAAACATCCCGCAGCATAGTGCGGTAGATATGCTCATCATCATGCAAATTTTCCATGACTTCGTCGGTATAGTCGGACTCAGTCATCCGGCTAAAAACACCAAAAAACAAAATATTATTGCCGCCATTCTTCGTCGGGGTTACCGAAGGCATAATCGCAAAAACTGCAAGCAACGCCGACAAGAATGAAAAGGCAATGAGGATCAGCAGCGGTACCGACAAAGCCTGACGTGCAGCCTGCCCGACACCGATGGTGAATACGACGAACGTAGCTCCCATCAAAATACTCGCCTTTTGATCGGCCATTTGCGAGAGCGTGACGTTGATCTGTTGCGTTGTCCGCACCAGATGAATCGCATTAATCGAAAACATGTGGTCGTCTTTGGGTTGGCTGTCGCTCATCATTTGCCCCTCAAATCAGTGTTACAATTGCATGACACCGATCAAATTGCAAAGCCCCGTCTGTTTCTTTGCCCCGATTACGCCGCATTCCCTTGGCATCAGGACTGCCGTTAACTATGGAAAGTGGCATGACAAACCGAAGCGAAATTTATGAAGCCGTCGCAACCCAAATTGCGCCGTTCAACAAAAAAGGCGTTGCCCTTACGGAAACCACTAGCTTTCAGGGCGATCTCGAATGGGACAGCTTGACTGTGATGGATTTCGTCGCCGCGATCGAGGATGAATTTGACATCATGATCACGATGAACATGCAGGCCGAGATTGAAAGCGTTGGCGAACTTGTTGACGCAGTGGCGAAGCTTTTGAACAAATGATTGATCTGTTTTCCAAATTTGACGGCATCATTGCCGAGCGCGAAATGCTCGCAGCAACCGGCGTGCGCGATCCATTCGGCATTGTAATGGACGAGATTAAATCACCGACCGTCGCCATGATCAAAGGCAAGGAAACCATCCTTGTCGGCACCTATAATTATATGGGGATGACGTTTGATCCCGATGTGATCCAGGCAGGCAAAGATGCGCTTGAGGCATTTGGTTCAGGCACCAACGGCAGCCGCGTCCTCAATGGCACATATAAAGACCACAAAGACGTCGAGGACGCACTCCGCGAATTTTATGGCACCACTGGCGCGATGGTTTTCTCGACCGGCTATCAGGCCAATCTTGGCTTTGTGTCGGCGATTGCGGGCAAAGGCGATTATATCGTGCTTGATGCCGACAGCCACGCCTCAATCTATGATGGTTGCGCGATGGGCAATGCCGAAGTCGTCCGCTTTCGCCATAACTCGGTCGAGGATCTAGACAAGCGCCTTGGCCGTATCCCGGCAGACGCGCAGAAACTGGTAATTCTTGAAGGTGTTTACTCAATGGTCGGCGATATTGCGCCGCTTGTTGAAATGGTTGCCGTCGCAAAAAAGCATGGCGCAATGATTATGTCTGATGAAGCGCACAGCATGGGCTTTTTCGGTGCCAACGGGCGCGGCGTTTATGAAGAACTTGGCCTTGAGGGGCAGGTTGACTTCATCGTCGGCACCTTTTCAAAAAGCGTCGGAACGGTTGGCGGATTCGTCGTATCGAACCATCCAAAGTTCGAGGTGCTCCGCTTCGTCTGCCGCCCTTATATCTTTACAGCGTCGCTCCCGCCAAGCGTTGTCGCAACCGCTGCAACCTCGATCCGCAAGCTGATGCACGCGCATAACAAGCGGGCCCATCTCTGGGAAAATGCGCGAAAAATGCACGCCGGTCTGCGCGAAATGGGTTATACGCTTGGCACCGAGACCTGCCAGTCAGCAATCATCGCAGTCATGCTGCCCGATCAGCAACAGGCCGTGGTAACATGGCAGGCGCTGCTTGAGATGGGCGTTTATGTAAACGTCGCCCGCCCGCCCGCAACGCCCAATGGTATGTTTCTTTTGCGCTGCTCGCTATGCGCTGAACATAGCGCGGAACAGATTGATACGATCCTCGCAGCGTTTAAGGCAGCAGGGCAATTGTCGGGCGCGATCACCTAGCGCACGGCACCTTGGCTGAGCAGCTTTGGCAGCAGCGTCAGCGCGCCGAGCAGCGGCCAGCGACGCTGCCACGGCTTAATCTCTATCTGCGTGCCCGCGTGACGGTTAATCTTCCATGCAAGATAATCAATGCCGCCCGCAAAGGTCAGGCTTGCTTTGGCGAGGCGTACGACGCTCGCCCGCTTGCCATTGCGCTGCAATCGTGACCATCGGCGTTTGGCTGTTGCGCGATCCGCAAAACCAGTGACACCATCATCAAGCAAGGCTTGGCCAAACAACCGGTAACGCGGCTCATCAGAATCAACGATTGAGCCGGATCTATCTGTTCGCTCTGCGCGCAGTTCAGCGCGGTAAGTTTGTGCAAAACCCGCGCGCCAGATCGCAACGGGCTCATCCCCATCGACCAATGGCATTGCCAATGAAAACAGTGTTGGGCCACTGTCAGCAACAGCCGAAACTGCAATCATGCGTGCGGCATTATCGGCCACCCACACTAACCGGGTCGGCTGTGCAAAGCGCGCCCAGACCGAAACCGTGCTTGCCTCGCACTTCGTCAGTGCTGCGAAATCAGCTTCACTCAGCACCGCATATTTCGCCGCCAAGCCCTTATATGCAAAAGGAAAAACATTGGGCGGGATAAGCCGGTTTGCAATCGCCAACCAGCGCTTTGGATAAGCCGAAGGATAGTCCGACACGATCAGATAGAAATCGAGCATCAGCCCATCAAGCTGCTTCTCGCGCAGACATGACCCATAAAACAGCACCGCGCGCGACGCGCCGCCATGTTGCGCGGCTATCGCCTGCGCCATCGCGGCCACCTGCGCATCAACCGACACGTCAAGCTCCGCTGCAACCAGCGCCTGATAGTGGTTCACGTAGCCAAACTGAGGAAGGGAATTGGCAGCGTCGAACGAAGCACAATTGGTCGCCCGGTTTGCGCTGTGAATTCTTCGCCATCGAGGATCACACTTGATCGCTCGCTTTCGATACGGATCAGATCACCGCGTTCAAGATGAACGCCCGTCAGCACCTTTTCACCAAGCCTTCCTGCAAGGCTCGCGCGCACGGCGCGCAATAGCGCCATCGGCGAACTATCAACTGCCATTAATTTAAGCCCACGCAGCCCACCATCAGACCAGCCACCAAATAGTAGCTTTTCAAGCGTCGTCACAATCAAAAGCGCAAGTTGCAGATTAACCTGGCCTTCGCGGATCAGCGAAATCCGCATTGGATGGCGGCGTGGCAAAGTCACCAGCCCTTTAAGACCGGGAATGAGAGAAAAAAGGATCGCAAACGCTGCAAGAATATGGCTGATCGCATTCGGCAACCCAAGCGGGTAGATTTTATGGCGGCAGTAAAGGATCGTATCGGCAAGCCCCGCACCGCCCAGAAACATCCCAATCACTGGCCTGACCGCTCCGTCGCCCTCACTGAGCGCAATCAAACCGCGCTCGACGACATGGCCGGCTAAGTCACCTGATGCCAATTCAACGATCCGTTCCAGCGCGGCCAACGGGTCGCCGTCAGCACCAAGATCAAGCGCGATAAGATTGGTTTTGCCATTGGGGAGCACCGCAAGCGGTGGCGGCGCATCACCAAAATAATGCCCGAGATAAAGTTCGGTCAAGGTCGTTTGTACCGTCCCGTCACCGCCATTAATCACGAGAACGCGCGGATTGGCAGCGGCGATTGCGCGCAAGGCATCGCCAATCTGGTCTATCCGATCAACCTCGCAGTGCATGATATCGTCGCGTAAATCACAAAATGCTTTAATCTTCGGAAGAATTTCACGATTTCCCGTTGATTTAGGATTTGAGAGAAGCGCAACCGAAACCATATTATTGAGTCACAGCCTTGAATGATCCGCCTTGCAAATATTTTACCTGGATATTGATCGGAACAACACCGTTTCCAACGCGCACGGCAACCCTTTCCGCCGAAGGGCGCTTACCAAATAATATAGCGAAGAGCGATATTTTGGGATTGCCCGATGCCCCAGCACCGTCTGCCTTGTCGGTATCACCGTTGCGGTTCACATCGTGACGGATATCAACAGCATAAACGCCGGGGCCGGGGACGGCCATACACACTTCAACAGGCCCGCTTGAAGGCGGCGCAACAACGACGCGCTTTAGCGCGCGTTTCTTGTCAAAATATGTCGAAGGATCACCACCAAAAGTGCGAACACGCACTGGGCCCAGTCGATCTTTTAAGCCGTCCACGCGCACCAATATTGCCGAGCCAGCATCCGACGCGCACACACCCGCGTCAGGCCCAATGACGCCTGCATTTGCGGGCCAAGCCGAAAGCCCGGCGATCGCGAGCATCGAGAAATTAGAAACTTTCAACATGACCAACGCATTCCTCACAGCTATACACAGCATTCGCTTGCACGGAATCGTCCGCGCACCCTTTCATATCGCCTTGCTTTGCGGCAAAATGATGGTCAAATCCTGTTTGAAACCTGAACATGCTCTCATCAACTGACCGCTACATCGCGCGATTGATCGCTATCCCGTTGTTTTCGACGTTGATCATATCAGCCATGCTGCTGGTGTTGGAAAAAATGTTGCGGCTATTTGATTTTGTGGCATCCGAAGGCGGCCCGGTTAGCGTTGTCTGGCGGATGCTAATCAATCTGATCCCTGAATATCTCTCGCTTGGCATTCCTATCGGGCTGATGCTTGGTATATTACTCGCGTTCCGGAAAATGGCGCTTTCCTCAGAACTTGATGCGTTTCGCGCGGTTGGCCTTGGCTATGGTCGGCTTTTGCGAACGCCGTATATTTATGCAATCACACTGGCACTGGTCAATCTCGCGATTGTTGGATTTATTCAGCCTGTTGCGCGCTATGCCTATGAAGGCCTGCGGTTTGAGTTGCGCTCGGGCGCGCTGGGTGCCTCGATCAAAGTTGGCGAATTCACCTCTCTGGGCAAGCGCATGACGATGCGGATCGAGCAAAGCCAAAACGAAGGGCGTGATCTTTCGGGAATTTTCGTCATGGCCCGCACCAAAGATGACAAAACGCTTGCAGTGACCGCTGAAACCGGAACATTTATGGCTACAGACGATGCCGATACCATCATCTTGCGGCTTAAAAATGGTGTACTTGTTCATAGTGCACCCAATTTTAAGGCACCCCGCATCTTAAGCTTTACCGCGCATGATTTGCCGATTGATCTACCCAAGATCGAGGCATTTCGTGCGCGTGGTGGCAAAGACCGTGAACGCACGATCCCCGAGTTAGTGATAAGCGGCGGCGATCCAACCGAGACGCTCGCAGTGCGCAATGAAAGCCGCGCCAATTTTCACTTCCGGCTTGTTGAGGTGGCAATGATGATGCTGTTGCCATTGCTGGCAGTCGCGCTCGCCGTGCCCCCGAAACGGTCAGCCTCGGCGCTTGGCGTATTCCTCTCGATCGTGATGGTGGTAACCTATCACAAGATCAACGAATATGCCGAAAGCATGGGCGCGCTGGGCAGAATCGATCCCTTCTTTGCATTATGGGTTCCATTTTTGATGTTCGCGGCACTCATCTGGTGGATGTACTCAACGCTTGCGCACAAGCCCGGCGGCCAGCCTATTGGCGCGCTCGAAGTCGCGTTTGCCAAAATTGGCAGATCAATACGCAGGACGCTTACCCGCAACAAAATTATCACGGCGGAGGTGTAAGCTGTGGCGACAAATTCATTTTTCCCATCGCGCATCATAACCGTTTACATGGCGAAGATGTTTTTGACGCGTACCTTCGCGGTGCTGTTCGCACTGGTACTCGTTCTGCAAACACTCGATTTGCTCGGCGCTTCGGGTGATGTGCTTGCCTACAATGGCAATGATGGCGGCGATGTCCTGAGATATGTCTCGCTACGTGCGCCGCAGATTATCTCCCTATTCCTGCCATTTTCGGTGCTGCTCGGAACGGTCGTGACGCTGGCGACGCTCAATCAGAATAGCGAAATCGTGTCGATGAAAGGTGCCGGGCTTTCGGCCCACCAAGTGCTTGCACCGCTGATTGTGGCGAGCCTGCTGGTCGCTTTCGCTTCCTTTGCCTTCAATGATCGGATCGTCGCCCGCGCAACGGCGACACTGACGCGGTGGCAGAAGGCCGAATATGGCCCGATCCCAAAAGATACAAAAATGCAAACAAACGTCTGGGTGCGCGAAGGCAGCCTTTTAATCCATGCCGATACGGTCACTGGACGAAAGAAAAACACCACGCTGAATGATGTAACTGTTTACAATCGCAGTGGCGGTGCCCTCATATCAATCACGAAAAGCCCAAGCGCCGTTCCTGATAATGGCGCATTGGAATTAACATCGGCCCGGGTGTTTGATGTGGGTCGTGGATCACAAACCAACGCTGGCACCGTACGTATCGGCAACAACTTTCAACCTGAGCAGTTTACACTTGCCTCAGTTAAGGCTGACGAGATGTCGCTTTTCGAACTTAAATCCGCAATTGGTGATCTCAAAAGTGCCGGTCGGCCGACTGGCGCGTTGGAGGCAGGGCTATGGCACAAAATTTCCGGGCCATTGTCGAGCATATTGATGCCACTGCTTGGTGCCGTTGCTGCATTTGGGATCGCGCGTTCGGGGAGGCTCTTTTTTCGTGCAGTGATTGGTATGGGGCTAGGTTTTGCGTATTTTGTCGCTGACAATTTCGGCCTTGCAATGGGCAATCTTGGTGCTTACCCGCCTCTGCTTGCCGCTTGGGGCCCCTTCATCCTGTTTCTGCTGATTGGCGAAACCGTATTGATCCAAACCGAAGAATAAAGGCAGATACCCGATTTGCCCTCAGGTTCTGGTGCCCTTAAACGTGCTCACAACCAGCCGCGAGACAAGACTAGGCAGCCCTTTATAATTGCCCTGATGATAATAGGAATCGCGGGGCAAAGCCGCACTTAACCGGCGATGCGCTTCGCCAAGCGAATGATATGGCAGACCGGGAAGCAAGTGGTGGAGTGCATGATATCGTAGGCCAACAGGTGCCCAGAGTGCAGGCAGCATAGCCGGCGGAGGCACATTTACACTATCGAGAAACTGCGCTGTAACGGTCAAAACCTCGCCGTCATTATCCCATAAGTGCGCAACAAGCGTCCGCACCTGGTTAAGCACGATCGTACCCGATGCAATACCAAGCGCGATCAGAAATGCAGACAATGGAATAAGCCCGGTCGCAACGGCACCTAACAACGCGATAGCCCAAATGCTGGCCGCGCTTTCCTGCATGATCCAGTTCCGGCGAAGTTCGCCCTCGGCCATGCGGCGGCGGAAATCGGGATTGATGACGAGCCCCGAATAGCGCTCAACCACAAAGGTTCTGAGCGGTGGGATCACCGCCGACAGCGGGGCAATCACCGCATAGCGAAATAACAGGGCAACCGGCGCGAGCGCAGACACCACAACGAAAAAGGGCACCGTCCAAGGCTTCATGCGCGCGAGCGGCAGATATTCAGGGTCTTCGGCCGTTCCATAGCGTGTGCGTGCATGGTGGAGGCTATGGACACCCTCATACATGAACGAGGGTACCAGCAGCGGAATCCCGATCAACGCATTCCAAACCAAGCGAAAGCCCGGCACGGCGGCGTGCTTGATGTGGGTCAGTTCATGTATAAAACTCCCCGCGCGGTATAATGAGAGCACAGCAATCACAGCGGCACCAATTGCGATAGCGGCTGATCCGGCAAAAATGGCTCCGAAAAGCGCTGCATAGCCCAGCAGGGTGGAAGCGAGAAAATCCACCCAATAGATTACCGGCTTCGGCGCGGTAATATCCCGCGTCAATTCAGCAGCAACACGCAGCATCGCCATATCGTCGGCAATGCGCGCCTTTGGAGGCATATCGGTGACGAAACCGTTGTGGACATCGGTCGAGAGAAGTGATGGGCTCATAATTACCGATAACACCAGACTATAATGGCAAGATGATGGCAAGGCAGATTTTCATCTTTCTTGACAAGCGGATCAAAAGCAAGAACAGCGTGGTATCGCCCTCAAAATGAGCGAAACACGGAAAGCTTTTGTGCCCAATTCCCAGATAGTTGTCCGCGCGGTTATAAACAAGGCCGACCTAAAGGCCTTTATTGACCTGCCCTACCGGTTATACGCGAACGATCCCAATTGGGTGCCGCCGCTCAAAGCCGAAGTGCGCGGAATGCTTGATCCAGACAAAAATCCCTGGTTTGAACATGCTGAGGCCCAATTCTTCCTCGCGGAGCGCGCGAACCGTGCGGTGGGGCGAATATCAGCGCATTTGGATACGCTCGCCCTGCTCCAGCCGCTTGATCAGGGCATGGGCCCAGGCACCGGCAATTGGGGGATGTTAGAAGCAGAAGACGAAGGTAGCGCCGCTGCGCTCATCGCCGCCGCCGAGGATTGGTTACGCGCGAAAGGGATGACGCGCGCGCTTGGACCAATCAGCCTGTCTATCTGGGACGAACCCGGTCTGCTGACCATGGGGCATGATCATCCACCAACAGTCATGATGGGGCATAACAACGCCGCCTATGAAGCATGGGTTGTCGATTCGGGCTATATGCCGACAAAAGCGCTGCACGCATGGGAGCTTGATATCAGCAAGCCGTTCCCTGAATTGGTTCAGCGGATCGTTGCATCGGGAGAACGTAATCCCCGCATCAATATACGCAATGTCGATAAAAGCCGCTTTGACCAGGAAGCTGCACTTATCCTTGGCATCCTGAATGATGCGTGGTCAGGCAATTGGGGTTTCGTGCCGCTAACCGACACCGAGGTTGCACATGTTGGGAAAAAACTGAAACCACTCGTCTTCAATGATCTTATCATGATTGCCGAGGTAGAGGGCGAGCCGGTGGCCTTCATGATTACCGTGCCTGATATGAACGAAAAACTGATCAGCATGGGCGGCAGCCTGCTTCCTTTCAACTGGGCAAAGTTGCTCTGGTGGCTGCGCGCGCCACGGGTTCGCACAATGCGTGTGCCCCTGATGGGCGTCGTTAAAAAGCTTCAATCCACGCGCCTCGCCAGCCAGCTTGCGTTTATGATGATCGAATATATCCGCCGCAACTCGCACGCGAACTATGGTGCGACACGCGGTGAAATCGGCTGGATTCTTGAAGATAATCAAGGAATGGTAGCGATCGCGGGCGCAATCGATAGCCATATCACCAAAACTTACACGATTTACGAAAAGGCGCTCGCCTAGCTATCAGCCAAAATGATCCACGTTGCTGCGTGATCGCTCGCTTTCTCACGCATACGGTGATCTTTATCAACGCCCGCCCCTGCCAGCCGATCCGCCGCTTCGGGGCTAAGCATTAGATGGTCAATCCGAAAACCTGCATCGCGCTGAAGCGCGCCTGCCTGATAGTCCCAATATGTCCAGAGCGGCGCATTTGGAAAGCGGGCATTGAGCGCATCAGTCCACCCTTGGGCAGCAAGCCGACGAAAAGCCGCACGGCTTTCGGGCTGCACCAACGCATCATCCGCCATCGCTTTCGGATTGGCAATGTCGGCATCGGTCGGGATCACATTATAATCACCCGCAAGAACGACAGGGATTTCAAGTGCGAGTAGCGCCGCTGCGCGCGCATTCAGCCTGTTCATCCAGCGCAGCTTATAATCGAATTTCGGCCCCGGCTGCGGATTGCCGTTGGGCAGGTAGATACTGGCAATACGGACACCGAATATGTCAGCCTCGATATAACGGCTCATCTCATCTTCGGGTTCGCCACCAAGTCCCTTGCGGACCAGCACTGGTTCGGCCCCGCGCGCGAGGATCGCGACACCGTTAAAGCCCTTTTGCCCATGCCAAACGGCCCCGTATCCTGCCGCCCCGACATCGGCGACGGGAATGGTGTCGTCACTGCTCTTCAACTCTTGTAGGCAGACGATATCAGGCTTGGTTTCGTCAAGCCATTCGATCAAACGCGGTAGCCGCGCCTTTATGCCGTTGACATTATATGTGGCGATTTTCACTAAACTGAAAAGCTCGCGCCGCAGCCACAGCCAGAGGCCGCGTTAGGATTGGTTACCCGAAATGCCGAGCCGCCAAGCGATTCGACATAATCAACCGCGCTGCCTTCAATCAAATCGAGGCTCATCGGATCAACCACAAGCCGGACATCTCCAAGCGTCGTCACGCTGTCATCGCCCTCAACGGTGTCGGACAGGCCGAAACGATATTGAAACCCTGAACAGCCGCCGCCATCAACCGCGAGGCGCAAAATCGCAGGTTTGCCAAGCTTGGTTGCGATTAGCGAGACCCGGGCAGCGGCAGAGTGAGTCAGTGAAACAGTCATAATCACAAAATAGGGCCGATCACGCCAGCCCGCAAGCGGCGATTATTTTGAGCCAGGTGCTGCGGCGGTGCCAGCTTCAACCGGGCCACCCATCGCAACGCCTGTTGCGCGGCGCTGCATAGCTTGGATATAATTATTGGTCTGCAAGAACGGCATTGGATTAACCGCACGACCATCAATACGGACCTCGTAATGAAGATGATTGCCGGTCGAGCGCCCCGTTGATCCCATCAGGCCAATCAGATCACCGCGCTTGATACGTTTGCCGGGGCCAACGAGAACTGACGACAAGTGGCCATAACGGGTTTGAATGCCCTTGCCATGTTCCAATTCTACCAGATTGCCATAGCCGCCAATCCAGCCAGTACGGCCAACAACAGCATCAGCCGTTGCATAAATTGGCGTTGCATATGGCCCGGGAATATCGACGCCAGCGTGCATTGCCCGGCCGCCACGAAATGGATCAATCCGCACACCAAAATTGCTGGTAAGCGCCATTGAATGTACTGGCTGAGCAGAAGGAATAGCGACAATACCGCCTTGCAACTGATCAAGCCGACGCCATGAATTGAACAGTTCACGGAATTGCGGATCGGCTTTTTTGATTATCGTAATAGGGCCAGCAGATGTTGCTGGCAGCGGCTCATATGGGCCCCCAACGCCGCGCATCGATCGTGCATTCATGCGATCGGGCGAAATGCCGAGCTTGGCAATCATCTGGGCCGTATTACGGTAGCGCGCATCGGTTGCGCTACGGACAGCGATTGCCATTTTCGCCTGATCGCTATCGAGCTGGCTAAACAGCCGGACAATATCGGCAGCAACTACGGGTGTTGCGCCCGCATCGGTTGGAAGCAAAGCAGCAAGTTTGCCAAGATCGCCCTCACCCCTAATCATTGCTGCAAGAAATGCCTGACGCGCCTCCAGCCGGACAGCGTGGCGCTTTGCCTCAGCCTTGATCGTAGAAACATCGGCTTGAAGTGCAGCAACACGGGTTTCCATACGAGAAACCTCGGCACGTTGTTCGGCAATGTTACCAAAAGCGCTAGTCAATGCGGTAGCACCGAGCGCGAATTGCGCGATCCCAAAACTGGCTATAAACGCTGTCGCAGCGCAGGAACCCGCCGCTGCAAGCTGAACTTTGCTGGAAATATGAATCCGGCGCATAGCTGCACCATCGTGAATCATCAAATCACGGGCCCGAAAGGCAGTACGAATTTTCGCGACAAAACCATCACCTGCTGACCTCGGCCCAAAAATCATGAATTGTCCCAACCGCCCGTTAATTTTCGCAAGCCACATCGATTGGGCCGCTTTTTTTCGATCTTGGTGCTGTGAAGCTTCACCGGTGCTGAAGCAAGGGTCATAGGCAGTGCGCGGGTTGAACCGTCCACTGCGTGCGGCGAGTTGTTTAATATACAGAAAATTTGTCACGTTTTGAATTGTGATCAAACTCACAAATGTCACGGACGATGCCAATTGCGCGATTCGTCCGCTTTCTGCCGGTTGGCAGCGCCGTCAGGCTTCCGCCGCGACCGCCGCAAGAACATCCGCAGCATGGCCTGGCACTTTAACCTTGCGCCACACCCGAACGACCTTGCCCTGCGTATCAATCAGAAAGGTTGATCGTTCGATGCCCATATATTTTTTGCCGTACATTGATTTTTCAACCCAGACCCCGAAAGCATCGCAGACTTCGCCGCTTTCATCCGAGCCTAGCGCGACCTTGAGATCATATTTTACGATGAATTTGCTATGGCTTTTTTCCGAGTCTTTTGAAATGCCGACTACGACAGCACCCGCCTTGGCAAATTGTGGCGCGAGTGCACTAAATTCCTGCGCTTCCTTCGTGCAACCGCTGGTATCGTCCTTGGGATAAAAATAGAGAATCAGGCTCTTGCCGCGATAATCACTGGCTTTGCCCGCATTGCCCTCCGGGGTTGTAAAAACAGTATCTGGCGCAAGCATACCAACATCAACCACCGATCAATCTCCTTCAAATTCGTTGCAAACGCGCCGCCATTCCTCGGTGACCTCATGCCGTTTTGATTCAAGTTCGGCAAGCAATTCCGTCCAGTTTTCATAGCCACATGATCGTGCCAAAAGCGCTTGGGTTGCAGGCGTTGGCGCTTCGAAATCAGGCGCGACCAGCCGCATTGTCAAAAGGAACCGAGTGAATAGCTGATAGGCTCCAGCGAACGACGGCGGCAGATCAAGTGCTGCAATCGCACGCCCGAGATGCGGGTCAAATCCATATTGGTTCCCTAGCTGACGGACATGCAGCGCGAATTCAAGGTCAACCGCGCCACCTTCAACCAACTTGATATCAAGTTCTGATTTTGCGGGTTTGTGCGTGCTCATATCCTCGCGCATCTTGAGTGCATCGGCAACCAGCCTGCGCCTGTCACGCTGGTGTGAAAGCACATCGGCGACAATAGCTGCCGCCTGCGCACACGCCTGTTGCGAGCCATATATTGTTCGTGCACGAGTCAGCGCCATATGCTCCCACGTCCAGGCTTCCTCGGCCTGATACCGTGCGAAGGCATCAAGCGAGACCGATAATGGCCCCTTTGCCCCCGATGGGCGCAATCGTGTATCAATCTCATAAAGTGCGCCCGATGCCGTTGGCACCGATAGGCTGGCGGTCACGCGCTGCGCCAATCTATTGAAATAATGGACAGCACCGAGCGGCCTTATGCCATTTGATTCCTCGCGAAAATCGCCAGTAAACAGGAAAATCAAATCAAGATCAGAGGCGTGGGTAAGTTCGGCACCCCCCATACGACCAAGCGCCAAAATCACGAACTCGCACCCTGCAACCTGTCCGTGGGCGTGCTCGAATTCAGCAATAGTCGCATCAGTCGCAACTTGAACAGCCGCTTCGGCAACTCTCGCATAGCCCGCCGCGACCTCAAGTGGATCAGCATTTCCCGCAATAATCTGGCTGCCAAGCGCGAAACGTAGTTCACCCACACCCTGTCTTATCCGGTCAAGCTGCGCTTCAAGCCCTGCCGACGCATCAAGCCGAAGTTGCGCCGCGATCTGATCGACCCCACCCACAGGGCCAAGTGCGCTCGCACTGATCAGCCCATCAAGCAGATCAGGTCGGCGTGACAAATCGTCAGCAAGCGTCGGTGCGTGGCACAATATATCAGTTAGCAGTGTGAGTAACGGTCGGCGTGCTTCAAGCAAACGAAACAGATTAATGGCACTTGGCAAGCGCTCGATCAGCCGGTCAAGCCGATTAATCGCAGCAAGCGGATCAGCCGCAGCGCCAAGCGCCTTTACGAGCGCAGGTAGAACCGCCTCAAGTGCGTCCTGTGCAGCAGCGCTGCGCACAGCCCGGTAAGTCCCTCCACGCCATCCACCAATGCGCTGTGCCACTGTTCCCGCGTCAGCAAGACCATTGGCCGAAAGATAGCCCTCAAGCAGCGCTGTATTGCGTGGCAGTGCATCGCGCGCGTCTCCATCAAGCCCGTCGTAAATCCGCCCGACCTGATCAACATAGGGCGCGAGTTGATCAAGCAGCGCTGCACCATCTTCGAGGCCGCTCAACATGGCGACGCCGTCCATCGCCTCACCAGCTTTCGGCAGGCTATGGGTCTGCTGGTCATCCACCATTTGGAGGCGGTGCTCGATCATCCGGTAAAGCCGGTAGGCATCGCTCAGCGTCCCCGCTTCATCTGCCCCGATCCAGCCTGCCTGTGACAATGCCAAAAGCGCAGCAACGGTTGCAGGCACGCGAAGCGATGCATCACGCCCGCCGTGAATCATTTGGTGAATCTGCGCAAAAAATTCACATTCACGAATGCCCCCGCGCCCGCGCTTCAAATCATATCCGGGGCCAAATGCCTGGCCGCGCGCATAGTGATCGCGAATCCTGTGCGACATCCCCCTGATTTCCCCGACCGCGCCAAAATCAAGCCCACGCCGCCAGACAAAGGGGCGGATCGTATCAAGAAACATCTGCCCCAGCGCCTTATCCCCTGCGCAAGCGCGGGCCCGGATGAATGCCGCACGCTCCCATGTCAACGCACTCGATTCATAATAAGAAATAGCAGCGTCAACCGGCAGCACAATTGGCGTAACGTCGGGGTTTGGCCGAAGCCGTAAATCGACCCGAAACACATAGCCGTCGCCGTCACGCGTTTGCATGATTTCTAACAGCTTGCGCCCGATCCGTACCGCCGTTTCCACAGGTTCATCGCGCGCACGGCAGGGCAGCGATTGCGGATCAAAGATTAGGATCGGGTCAATGTCGGAGCTATAATTCAGCTCATGACTGCCGTGCTTGCCCAGCGCAATGGCTGCGAACCCGCGTGGCTCGGCTCCCGGCACCACAGCCTCAAACGCCGCCGCAATCGCATGGTCAAGCGCATGATCAGCAAAATTCGAAAGATGCGCCGTTACCGTTTCAAGCGGGAAGACATCTGCCAAATCACCAATTGCAACCGCAAGCGCCATCTGCCCCTTCGCAATGCGAAGCGCCTGCGCGACCGGCCGGTCTGGGTCAATTTCAGGAGACATATGCTGCATCTGCCCGGAGGCCAATGCAACCGCCACTTCTGGGAAACGCCGCATTAAAAGCCGCAGATAGGGCGAATGATGATCAGCCCTAACCAGCGCATTATTCAGCTTTTGGACATCATTAGGCGTCATAATATCTTCATAACGCAATCTGCATCCGAACCAAGGAGTCGTTGATGTTAAAGAAAATCGCACTGATCGCAATCGTGGCTACCAGCATGACCATAAGCGGCTGCAACACGATTGAAGGCATTGGCAAAGACGTCAAATCTGCTGGTACGGCGGTCGAAAAAGAGGCCAAATAACCCCGACTAGCCCGCGACTTCCGGCTCCACGATCTTTTTGCGGCGTTTCTCGGTGAACCAGATCGCGATAAGCGCAAGCTCGTAAAGCAGGCAGAGCGGCACCGCGAGCAGCAGTTGGGAAACGACGTCGGGCGGGGTAAGCACCGCTGCAATCGCGAAAGCACCGACAATCGCATAACGCCGCCCGCCTGCAAGCTGGGCACGCGTTACAATGCCAGCAGCCTCAAGCAACATCAGCAGCACTGGAAGCAAAAAGGCAATTCCAAATCCAAAAATGAACTTGGTCACAAAATTGAGATAATTTCCAACGCCGGGCAGCGCCTCTTGCGTAACCCCGCCAACATCACCTGAAAAACCAAGCAGAAATTTAAGCGCAACCGGCATCGCAACATAATAGGCCATCGCGGCCCCTGCACCGAACAAAACCGGAGTCATCAGGAGAAA
The DNA here is from genome assembly GCA_038042405.1 of Pseudomonadota bacterium. Taxonomy (GTDB): domain Bacteria; phylum Pseudomonadota; class Alphaproteobacteria; order Sphingomonadales; family Sphingomonadaceae; genus Aquisediminimonas. The sequence goes on along the minus strand of JBBTEI010000120.1, from coordinate 16,208 downwards.
CGGAAGAAACGCTTTCTTTTCTTTAGCATAGAGGCCCGGCGCAACAAATTTCCAAAGCTGTGTCGCAAATACGGGAAACGCGACCATCATGGCTGAAAAAAAGCCGACTTTAATCTCGACGAAAAATGCTTCGAAAATGTCGGTATAGATGATTTTGCCCTGCCCTGCCGCGAGCAAGGGCTGCACCAGCACCGCAAAAATCGGCGTGGCAAAATAGAGGCAAACGGCGAACGAAAGCACGAGCGCCAAGAGCGCCCAAAGCATCCGCTTGCGCAACTCAATCAGATGATCGAGCAGCGGTGCCTTCGATTGATCAAGATCTTTCACGCCTCACCCTTTGGCGCAACATAAGGCTCTGGTGGGGCATCACTAACTGTTTCGGGGGGATATTCAGCCATGATCTTGGCATTTTCCTCTGCCCATTTTTTTTCCATTTCGGCCAGTTCGGATTCGCGCACCATCTCGTCGAAACCGCTACGAAATTGGCGCGCAACCCCGCGCGCCTTGCCAACCCAATTGCCAACCACCCGCATCACTTTGGGCAAGTCTTTCGGGCCGATAACAAGCAACGCCACGGCAGCCACGAGCAACAGCTCGGTTGGAGCAACATCAAACATTCAGTTCAGATCAAACCTGTCTATCGACTTGCTTCTCAGCTTCAATCACGGTGCCTGTCGCAGCCGCTTCAATCCGCTGTGCTGGCTTAGCCGCCGCTGCGGCTTCATCCTCTTCGGACATGCCTTTTTTGAAACTCTTGATACCCTTTGCGACATCGCCCATCATATCTGAAAAGCGGCCCTTGCCGAACAGCAACAGGACAAGCACGCCAACGACGAGCCAATGCCAAATGCTCAAACCACCCATGCTCAATCTCCTGCGATGAAAACCCTATCTAGTCGCTCTCATCCACAGTTTCCAGTTGATCCGCAACATCCGCCTGCATTTCGAGCGAATCAAACGCCAGATCAACCGGATCAAGCAGACCCGCAGCCTTCAAATCCTCAATTCCGGGAAGATCGCGGCGATGTGCAAGCCCGAAATGTGTCAGAAATCCCGGCGACGTTGCATAGGTAAGCGGCCGACCCGGCACCTCGCGGCGACCGGCAGGTCGCACCCAGCCCGCCTCCATCAGCACATCAAGCGTGCCTTTGGAGATTTGCACCCCGCGAATCGATTCGATTTCGGCGCGACTGACAGGCTCATGGTAAGCAATAATTGCCAATGTCTCGATGCCAGCACGGCTGAGCTTGCGTGACTCTTCGCGTTCGCGCCGCAGGATGTGCGCCAAATCGGGTGCGGTCTGAAAATGCCAGCGACCACCGCGCTCAACAAGATTGACGCCCCGGCCTTCATAATGCGCCGAAAGTTCGGAAAGTGCCTGCTTCACATCAACATCAGCACCAACATAGGCCGAAATTTCTGCCGGACTAAGCGATGTTTCAGCCGCGAACAGCGCCGCTTCGACCGGCCGTGAAAGATCGTCCGCCGGATCGTTCATGCCGCGCGCACCATCAGCGGGGCAAAGGCTTCATCTTGTTGAAGCGCTACCTTGCCCTGACGTGCCAACTCAAGGGCTGCAACAAAACTTGAAGCCAGCGCTGATTTGCGGAACACTGGATCATCGCTTTCAGGCAAAAATCGTCCAATCTCTGTCCAATCAATAAAGCTCCCCACCAGCCGCGACACCCGCGCAATTGCCTCCTCAAGCGTCATGACATGACGGTGCGCGACAACGTGCATTACCGGCGCTTGGCGCGCGCGGATTTGTCCGTAAGCCTGGATCAGATCAAAAATCTGGGCATCCCAGCGGCTTTTTCGGATCACGCGAAGCCCCTCGGCCGCGCCATTTGCAAAAACATCGCGACCAAGCCGGTCACGCGCCATCAGTCGCGCACCCGCCTCGCGCATTGCATTCAGTCGCTCAAGACGAAGCTGGAGCCGAAGTGCCAATTCTTCCGGACTTGGCTCGACATGCGGTTCGCGTGGGAGCAGAAGACAGGACTTCAAATAGGCCAGCCACGCCGCCATCACCAGATAATCCGCCGCGATTTCAAGCTTTAACTGCTTGGCACTATCAATGAACACCAAATATTGTTCAACCAATGCAAGGATCGAAATCGCGCGCAAATCAACCTTCTGATTTCGGGCCAGCGCGAGCAAAAGGTCAAGCGGCCCTTCCCAACTGCCAAGATCAAGTGTCAGTTGATCGGGGTCGGGAGCGGCTCTTTCATCAAGCTCAAAAAGGGTATCCATAACTAACTGACATTCCCACGAAGGCGGGAATCCATAATCACTGGCTTTGGGAGTATATGGACTCCCGCCTGCGCGGGAGTGACAAGGCAATTTGCAATCATTTCAAGAAGCATATTGCAGCAGAGAATCCCGTTTTGCAATCAACGCTGCAATCTCGGACGTGTCAGGGGCAGCGCCTATCGTCGCCATTGCCGCTGCAAGCCGCTCCTTCGCGCGCAGCGACATCGCATCAACTTTGCCTGCAATCGCGATCATCTCGTCCATCCGGCCCCAGCAGTTGAGCGCAAGATCGCAGCCCGCCGCAACGCAATTCGCCGCACGGTCGCTCACATCGCCTTTGAGCGCGTTCATATCGAGATCATCACTCATCAACAGGCCGTCAAAGCCGATGCGACCACGGATTACCTGCTCGATGATGGTCGGCGACATCGTCGAACATAAATCGCTGTCCCATGCTTCAAACATAATGTGCCCGGTCATCCCCATCGGCGCGTCATTCAATCGGCGGAACGCGCTGATATCAAATTCAAGTTCTTCATCGCTTGCTGTCACAACGGGTAGATCATGGTGACTATCAACCACTGCCCTGCCCTGCCCCGGCATATGTTTGACGATCCCGACGACACCGCCCTCGCGAAGCCCCTCAATCACAGCACGGCCAAGCGCTGCAACGCGCATCGGATCGCTGCCCAGCGCACGATCACCTATCGCCGGGTGCGTTTCGGGCTGACGGACATCAAGCAGCGGCAGGCAATCGACATTGATGCCAACCTCGGAAAGCATAAGCCCAATCGCCTTCGCATTCACGCGCGCAGCCTCAATCGCTGACATCGGTGCAACATCATAAAGCGCATCAAACGACGCACCCGGCGGGAAAGCCAGCCAAATAGGCGGCCCCATCCGCTGAACGCGCCCGCCCTCCTGATCAATCAGGATCGGCACATCATCGCGCCCATGCAGGCTGCGCAGACTATCCGTCAGCGCGCGAAGCTGCTCACGGTCAACCACATTGCGTTTGAAAATAATATAGCCCGCCGGATTAGCGTCTTTGAAAAAAGCCGCCTCATCCACTGTCATTATTGGTGCTGACAGCCCGAAAATCGCCGCCGTCACGCGGCCAGACCTTCAAACTGCATCCTCGCGAGGCGCGCATAAAGGCCGTTGATTTTGATCAGGCTATCATGATTGCCCTCTTCAACAATCCGGCCATCGTTCATCACAATAATTCGGTCGGCGGCGCGCACGGTCGCAAGGCGGTGCGCAATCACAATGGTGGTGCGGTCATGCATCAAATTCTCAAGCGCATTTTGCACGAGCCGTTCGGATTCAGCATCAAGCGCCGAAGTCGCCTCATCAAGCAGCAGGATCGGCGCATCGCGCAGAATCGCGCGCGCAATTGCGACTCGTTGCCGCTGGCCACCCGAAAGCCGCGCGCCACCTTCGCCCATGAACGTATCAAGGCCGTCAGGAAGCTTGCGGAGAAATTCAGCCGCATTGGCGGCCTCGGCTGCGATCCAGAGCGCCGCGTCGTCGCTGTCCCACCGGCCATAGCGCAGATTGTCGCGCGCGCTTGCAGCAAAAATAACAGTTTCCTGCGGCACCATCGCAATCCGCGAACGGACATCTTCTGGATCAGCATCAGGAAGCGCCACCCCGTCAACGCGGACAGTGCCGCTCTCGGGGTCATAAAAACGCTGGATCAACTGGAACAGCGTTGTCTTGCCCGCACCCGACGGGCCAACAATCGCAAGCGTTTCACCCGGCGCAATATCGAGCGAGAAATCGTGAAGTGCGCTGACGTCTTGCCGTGTGGGATAACGGAAACGAACATGATCAAATTCCACCCTGCCAAACGCCGGCTCAGGAAGCTTCACAGGATTGGCCGGCGCTGCAATGCCGGGCTGCTCGCGCAGCAATTCGGCCAAGCGACCTGCGGCCCCTGCACCGCGCACAAGGTCTCCATACACTTCGGTCAACGAACCAAATGCCCCGGCAACAAGGCCGCCAGTCAAAACAAACGCTGCAATCGACCCACCCGATAGCTTGCCCGCCTGAACATCAATCGCGCCCTGCCACATGATCATCGTAATCGATCCGAACAGCAGCATAATAACGATAGCCGTCATCAGCGCACGTAGCGCAACCCGGCGCCGCGCGGTACCGAACGCAGCCTCAACTGCCGAGCGGAAGCGCCCCGCCTCACGGTCTTGCTGACCAAAGGCCTGAACGATTTTCATCGCGCCAAGCACTTCGCTGATAATGATGCCAACATCAGCAATGCGGTCTTGGCTCTTGCGTGAAAAATCCTGGAGTTTGCGGCCGATAAATACGATTGGCAGGATAATCACGGGAATGCCGATGAGCAGCATCAGCGTCAGTTTCGGCGCAAGCGTGAACAGATAAATGACCCCGCCGACGCCCATCACAAAATTGCGTAACGCAACCGAAACTGTCGTTCCGACAACCTGTTCAATCACGGTTGTATCAGACGTCAGCCGTGATGCGATTTCGGACGGGCGGTTTTCCTCGAAATAGCTTGGCGAAAGGCGGAGCAGGTTCGCCTGAACCGCACTGCGCAAATCGGCAACCACCCGCTCACCAAGCCATGATACAAAATAAAATCGGGTAGCCGTAGCAAAGGCCAAGATGACAACAATGACTAGCAGATATTGGAACCAGCGCCCGATATCCCCGCCCGAAGTGCCGAACCCCTTGTCGATCACAAGGCGGAAACCGCTCGGGATCGCCAGCGTCGCAGTGGCGGCAACCACCAACCCGGCGAGCGCTGCCAAGATATGCCAAGGATAATGCCTGGCCATCCCCCACACCATCAGAAGGTCAGTGAGATTTCGTCTTGGCTTTGCTGATTGTATATCGCTCATAGCCGTTTCGCCTAGCAGGGTCGTGCAGATGCCTCAACCATCAAGAAATAGAGCAGGATGTCGTATTGCATTGCAACATCGCAACGCGGTGCCTAGACCGCTTGTAAAAGGGGCACGTAAATGTTGTACAATAGCTACGAATGGCAACGATCATGGCTTGCAGGCGCAAGCGCACTGGCGAATGTAGGGGCCGAATTTTGGCAGAATACTGCCAATCCATTTAGTTATCTTGGTGGTGGCCCGGTACTCGCTTCGGCGCTGGAAGTGTTTGCCCATGCCGCAGCACCGCGTGGCAAACCTTCATTTGGCCTCAATCAAACAGAGATCAATGGCAAATCTGTTGCAGTGCGTGAAGATATTGTCGTTCAAAAACCCTTTGGCCAGTTGAAGCGCTTCGTCCGCGAGGGCCGCGAAGGTGGTCCCAAACTGATCATCGTCGCGCCAATGTCGGGCCATTATGCAACGCTGCTGCGCGGCACGGTTGAGCGGATGCTGCCCAGCCATGACGTATATATCACCGATTGGCGCGATGCGCGCAGTGTTCCGGTCGCGGCTGGTCGCTTCGATCTTGATGATTATGTTGATTATCTGATCGAGTTTATGGAACATATCGGCCCCGGCGCGCACATGCTTGCGGTCTGCCAGCCGTCAGTGCCATGCTATGCCGCTGCCTGCCTGATGTCAGCCGATAAAAACCCCTGTCGTCCAAAGACGCTGACCCTGATGGGCGGGCCAATCGATACGCGCGAAGCCCCGACCGCTGTTAATCTGACCGCAACGCAGCGGCCGCATAGCTGGTTTTCGCAAAATGTGATCGCGACCGTGCCCTACAGCTATCCCGGCGCGGGCCGCAAAGTCTATCCCGGCTTCCTTCAGCTTGGCGGCTTCATGTCGATGAACCTCGGCAATCATATGATGAGCCATTACGAGATGTTCAAACATCTGGTGCGCGGCGATGATGCAAGCGCTGATGCCACAAAGGAGTTTTACGACGAATATCGTTCAGTCTGCGATATGACCGCCGAATTCTACCTCCAGACCATCGATGTTGTGTTCCAGAACCACGCGCTCCCCAAGGGCGAGATGATGCACCGTGACCGCCGGGTTGATCCCGCAGCAATCAAGGATATCGCAATCCTCGCGATTGAAGGCGAACGCGATGATATTTCGGGGCTTGGCCAAACCAAAGCCGCGCTGACAATCGCAACGAAGCTGCCTGCCACCCGGAAAAAATATTATATGGCCGAAGGCGCGGGGCATTACGGCATTTTCAACGGCAGTCGCTGGCGGGATAAGATTGCGCCCGTCGTCGAGGACTGGATTGCGACGCACAATTAAAATCACCGCACGCATTGAGCGCTGGCCTGTTGCGGGTGCATTTATCATCGCGCGCGGGGCTAAAACCCATGTCGATGTTATTGTTGTCGCGGTAAGCGACGGTGTTCACATCGGTTGCGGTGAAGCAACGCCAATCTATTATAAAGGCGAAACAGCAGAAGGTGCCGTTGCCGCAATCACAGCGCTTTCCCGCGATGTTGATCGGGAAGCGCTGCAATCATGCCTTCCCGCAGGCGCGGCGCGCAATGCACTCGATAATGCCCTTTGGGATTTGGCAGCGCAGCAGCAAGGTATCGCAGTTTGGCAATTGGCCGGTTTGCCGCCACCACAGCCGCTTGTAACCGCGATGACGGTATCACTTGGTACGCCCGAAAAGATGGAAACAGACGCGCGCGCGCTTTCCGGGCAATTTGGCCTGCTCAAACTCAAATTGTCTGGCGAAGGCGATAGTGAACGCGTCGCCGCCGTCCGTCGCGGTGCGCCCGCCGCGCGGCTCATCGTTGACGCCAATGAAAGCTGGACAGGCCGCGATATCGCCGCCGAGGCTGGGGCACTCCTGCCCTACGGCGTCGAACTCATCGAGCAGCCGGTGAAAGCGGGTGAGGATCATCTGCTTGACGGTGTGCGTCCACCAATTCCACTTGCCGCCGATGAAAGCTGCCATGATCGGGCCGATCTCGCGCGCTGCAAAGGCCGCTATGCCGCAATCAATATCAAGCTCGACAAGGCGGGCGGCCTCACCGAAGCACTCGCACTCAAAGACGAAGCGCGGGCAATGGGTTTCGACATCATGGTCGGCTGCATGCTCTCAACCAGCCTTGGCATTGCGCCCGCATTTCTGGTGGCGCAAGACGTAAAATGGGTCGATCTCGATGGATCGATGCTGTTGGCCAAAGACCGGACTCACGCGTTCAACTTTGCGGGCGGCATTCTCACACCGCCCGCAAATCGCTATTAAAGAACCTCGAACAATCCAGCAGCCCCCTGCCCGCCACCAATGCACATCGTAATGACGACATATTTGACGCCGCGACGCTTGCCTTCGATCAGCGCATGGCCGGTCATCCGCGCGCCCGACATGCCGTAAGGATGGCCGATAGAAATCGCGCCGCCGTTGACATTGAGGCGATCCATTGGGATGGCCAGACGGTCAGCACAATAAAGCACCTGCACGGCGAACGCTTCGTTGAGCTCCCAAAGGCCGATATCATCAACCTTGAGGCCAAAGCGTTCGAGCAGCTTGGGGATCGCGAAAACCGGGCCAATGCCCATTTCGTCAGGCTCGGTGCCAGCAACCGCCATGCCGACATAGCGGCCAAGCGGCGTCAGCCCCTTTTTCGCGGCAACCGATGCTTCCATCAAAACGCTGGCTGACGAACCATCCGAAAGCTGGCTGGCATTGCCCGCTGTAATATTCTTGTCCGGCCCAAGTACAGGGATCAGCGCATTCAAACCCGCAAGCTGCGTGTCAGGCCGATTACCCTCATCCTTTGATAGCGTCACTTGCTTGTGGCTGACTTCCTTGGTTTCCTTATCAACAACCGCCATCGTCGCGCTGACTTCAACGATCTCGTCGTCAAACTTGCCCGCAGCCTGAGCCGCTGCGGTGCGCTGTTGTGAAAGCAACGCATATTCATCCTGCCGGTCACGCGTAATGCCATAGCGCGTAGCGACGATTTCGGCTGTCTGGAGCATTGGCATATAAATAGCACCATGCATCGCGAGCAGTTCAGGATCAGGCGCAACGCGCATTTGGGGCGTCTGGACGAGCGAGATCGATTCAACACCACCGCCAATGCAAATGTCCATATTATCAACGACAATCTGCTTGGCCGCTGTCGCAATCGCCATCAGGCCCGATGAACATTGCCGGTCAATCGTCATGCCCGGCACGGTGACAGGAAGCCCCGCTCGAAGGAGTGCGGTGCGCGCAAGATTGCCTGCTTGGCTACCCTGCTGGAGTGCCGAACCCCAGCAAACATCGTCCACTTCTGCCCCGTCGATCCCGGCGCGTTCAACGGCGGCGCGAATCGACATTGCCGATAGCGTTGGTGATGGGGTGTTATTGAATGCACCGCGATAAGCCTTGCCAATCGGGGTACGGGCGGTCGAAACGATAACGGCTTCACGCATATCAAAAATCCTTATTCAGAAATCTCAAACAAATACCTGGCTGATCCACTCGGCAATCAGGGCTGGCTTATCCTCGCCTTCGATCTCGACCGTCACTTCCTGCATCTGCTGGATCTGGCCGGGGCGTTTTTCGTCAAACGCGGCAAGCTTGAAAACAGCGCGAATGCGTTTGCCCGATTTAACCGGGCTAAGAAAGCGCAGCTTGTCGCAACCGTAATTGACGCCCATTTTGATGCCGTCAGGATGCGGCAGATTCGCCTTTGCGCTTAGCACTGGCATCAGCGAAAGCGTTAGAAATCCGTGCGCAATCGTCTGCCCAAACGGCGTCATCTTGGCCATTTCGGGGTTCACATGAATGAACTGGTGATCCCCCGTCGCATCGGCAAATTTATTGATCATTTCCTGATCAACGAGCATCCATTCGGATGTGCCGATCACCGTGCCGACCATTGCTTTCATTTCATCAAGCGTTGCCATGCTACTTACCTTTTTTACCTACTAAAAATACCGTGATAATCCCGCGCAATATTATTACAACGGCGGAATCATCTCAGCCCGTTAAAACCTCTCCTACTCGAAAGTCAAAAGCGATGGATTCCGCAACGTCATCTCTCCGTCAGCAAATGCGCAGTCTTTACCGCGCGCCCGAACCTGAAGTGCTTAAGCCGCTGATTGCGCGTGCCCGGCTTGAAAATCAAGAAATTCCGGGCGTTCACAAACGCGCGCTGGGCTTGATCGCCGATCTTCGCACGGCGCAAGCATCGGGCTGGGTCAACCAGTTTTTGCAGGAATACCGCCTCAACACCTCAGAAGGCGTCGCTTTGCTCAGTCTGGCCGAAGCCTTCCTGCGTGTGCCCGATCCTGAAACTGCTGACGCACTGATTGCCGACAAGCTTGGCGATGCCAACTGGCGAGCCCATGCTGGAAAATCCAATTCAACATTGGTCAATTCGGCAACATGGGGACTGGTCATCGGCCGTGCGCTGGTAAGCGAGGGGCAGGAAGACGGTGCCCTCCGCCGTTTGATCGCGCGCGCGGGCGAGCCATTCGTCCGCCAAGGCGTTGGTGCTGCAATGCGGATGATGGGCGAAATTTTCGTCATGGGCCGCACGATCAAGGAAGCCACAGCGCGGATGGCCAAGCCAGAACATAAGGGCTTTACTGCCAGTTTCGATATGCTCGGCGAAGGCGCCCGTACCTTGGCCGATGGCGCGCGCTACTTTGCCTCCTATGAAGCCGCAATCGATGCGGTTGGCCAATCATCAAAAGCCGGCCATTCAATTTCGGTCAAGCTGTCAGCACTGCACCCCCGTTATGAAGTTGCACAGTGGGAGCGCTGCGTTCCAGCCCTCACTGCGATGCTCGAAAGCCTTTGCCTCCGTGCGGCCAACGCCGGAATAGCGCTCACCGTTGATGCCGAGGAAACCGAGCGTCTTGATATGAGCCTTGATATGATCGCAACCATCGCCGCGCTGCCCGCCCTCAAAGGCTGGGACGGTCTCGGCATGGCCGTCCAGGCTTATGGCAAGCGCGCGCACCCCGTAATCGCCTGGGCTGACGGCCTGTCACGCGACACTGGGCGGCGGATGAGCGTGCGCCTCGTCAAAGGGGCGTATTGGGATAGCGAGATCAAACGCTGCCAAGAGGCGGGCCTCACCGATTACCCGCTGTTCACGCGCAAGTCCGCAACCGATGTGTCCTACCTCGCATGCGCCCGCGATATGCTTGAGGCCAAACATATCTACCCGGCATTTGCCACGCACAATGCGCTCACCGTCGCGACGATCCTTGGCTGGGCTGGCGACAATCGCGATTTCGAATTTCAGCGGCTCCACGGCATGGGCGACGGGCTTTATGAACGGCTCGTACGCGATGAGGGCTATCATTGCCGCGTCTATGCCCCAGTTGGCGGCCACCGTGATTTGCTGGCCTATCTGGTGCGGCGTTTGCTAGAAAATGGTGCCAATTCAAGCTTTGTCCATCAACTCGCCGATGAGAATATGAGCGACGAAGAATTACTCGCCGATCCAGTGGACAAGGTGGACGCTGTCGGTGGTGCCCGACATGCCTCGATACCCCTGCCAATTGATCTCTTTGGCGCGCGACGCAATAGCATAGGGATCGACTTGCAGGATTGGGCAGTGCTCGACGGGGTTGCAAGCGCGATTGCAAAGCCCCCCGCCACTCCGCCTGCGTCGACTTCGCTGGGAACGGACGGGCTGGTTGATGCCGCGCTCACCGCATTCCCCGCATGGTCATCAACCCCGCTGAACAGCCGCGCCGCCGCACTCGAAAAACTAGCCGATGCGCTTGAAGCCAATCGCACCACATTGATGGCCACTCTCGTTCATGAAGCGCACAAGACCATCCCCGATGCGCTCGGCGAAGTGCGCGAGGCGGTAGATTTCTGTCGTTACTATGCCGCCCAAGCCCGCAACGGGCTGGCCCCGCTTGAGCTCCCCGGCCCCACTGGGGAGCGTAATGTGTTGCGCTATGAAGGACGCGGCGTCTGGGTGTGCGTTGCCCCGTGGAATTTTCCACTCGCGATTTTCTTGGGCCAAATTGCCGCAGCACTCGTCACCGGCAACACCGTAATCGCCAAGCCAGCACCGCAAACGCCCGCGATTGCGGCTCAGGCTGTGGCCCTCGCCCACGCAGCCGGTATCCCCAAGGACGCGCTTGTCCTTGCAACCGGCGGCGCTGAGGTCGGCGCGGCCATCATCGCTGATCCGCGTATCGCAGGGGTCGCGTTCACTGGATCAACCGCGACCGCCAAACGCATTGCCCGCGCGCTGCTTGACGATGATACCCGTCCACTCGTTCCACTGATTGCCGAAACCGGCGGGATCAATGCCATGATCGTCGATTCTACCGCGCTCGCCGAACAGGTGGTGGTTGATGTCGTCACGTCCGCCTTCCGCTCGGCAGGGCAGCGCTGTTCCGCCCTTCGCCTGCTGCTCGTTCAGGAAGATGTGGCCGATCATGTTCTCGAAATGCTTGGCGGGGCGATGGATACGCTGATCGTTGGTGAGCCTGCCGATCCCGCAACCGATGTTGGCCCGGTAATTGATGCCGCCGCGCACAAACGGCTGATGGAATATCGCAAGAGCCAAGAGGTAAATTGGGTGCATAGCGTCGCAGCGCCAACCGATGGCCATTTCGTCCCGCCGACGATCATCCGCTTGGAATCGGTTGATGATCTCTCGGCCGAATGGTTCGGCCCACTCCTCCATGTTGCAACCTGGAAAGCGGGCGCGCTTGAAGCGACGATCGACGCCGTCAATGCCAAGGGGTTTGGCCTGACGATGGGACTTCACAGCCGCATTGCCCGCACCGCTGAACTGGTTGAGGCAAAGGCGCGCGTGGGCAATCTCTATGTCAACCGCTCAATGATCGGGGCTATCGTTGGCAGCCAGCCATTCGGCGGCGAAGGCCTATCAGGCACCGGGCCAAAAGCGGGCGGGCCAAACTATCTACACCGCTTCTGCGCCGAGCGGGTTACTTCAACTGACACGACAAGCGCGGGCGGCAACGCCTCTCTGCTATCGCTTGATGACGTCGCCGCCGGGTAGCTGGGCATAGGGCATCACCATTGTTCCATCCGGTGCGGCGGTAAAAGTTGTCTGCGTCGGATAGGCGAAATCGATCGCTGCTCGTGCGAAACATTGAATGACGGCGATATTCGCGGCGTGCTTGCGCATCAGTACCGCGTCCTGATCCTCGGCGTCGACATCATAGACAAGCTGGAAATCAAGGCTCGACGGCGCAAATGTATCAAGGCCGCAGCGTACAAAATGGCACCCCTCGCATCCGTCGATAACTACGCGGAGCATTTCGGGAAGTGCTGCACATGTTTCAAGCGGCGTTTGATAAACGACGCTAAGCGGCTGAATGATCCGTCGTCGCTCAAGCCGCGCGAAATTGCGCAGTTCTTTGCCGAGCAAGTTGGTGTTTGAAATCACCACTTCCTCGCCGCTGATTGCGCGAATACGGGTGGACTTGAGGCCAATCGCTTCAACCGTGCCCATCGTTCCTTCCCAGCGGATGGCATCACCGCGCCGGAATGGCTTATCAAACAGGATCGAAAGGGCCGCAAACAGATCGGAGAATATCCCCTGCGCCGCCAAACCAATTGCAATCCCACCGACGCCAAGTCCGGCGACTAGGCCAGTCACATTCACCCCGAGATTGGCGAGGATCACAATCAGCGCAATTACGAACAACGCAACATTGATCAGCAGCCGGATCAAGCCAAGCGCGCTTCCCAAACTGCCTGATGGATCAGCCTCGCCCGCACGCAGCTCAACCGTGCCAAGGATCAGTTCACGCAGGAATAAAGCGGCCTGAAACGTCGCGGCAAAAATGAAGATGAATCCCGTGGTGTTGCGCACATCTGCCGGAGCATGAGCATAAACCGCCACCAATTGCGCCGCGAGTGCAACCATGAACCACAATCGCATACTGCTAAGCGCGCGCCCAATGATGCCTGTCCATTGGCCACTGTGGCGGCTCATCCGCTTGCCAAGCATCCGCACGCCATAAAGGACGACGACAAGAAGCGCGCTAAACACCACAACCATCAAAATGCGGGTGCTATTGAGGCTTAGCCACAGCGTTACATCACGCCAAACCGTCGCGATTTCTATATTGAACGAATCAGCAGGCATCATGCAGGAGCAGGTAGCGCTTCGTTCATGGGCCGCCAAGCCGCCTCTACCGAACGCCGCTGAGCATAGGTATCAAGCCCGATTTGCATCCCGAGCAGCATGAAGATGAACGGTTGAAAAGCGATTCCGACGAACAGCGCACCAACCAGATAGATGATTTGGCCATGCTGGAGCGCTTCGGCGAGCCTGCCGATCCACTGTTCGCCTTCATCAGCATAGTTCTGATATTTTCGGCGTATCGCTTCCATCCTGAACAAACCAATAGTCTGAATCACAAGCCATATGAATAGCCCCGGAAAACCCTGCTCGCCCAGCATTTCAAAATAGGCACTGTGATAGGCGCGCGCTTTGTCAAGGATCAGTGTCTCCTCCTGCGTTGCAACGCCGCCAGCCTCGTCAACAGAAACAGTCTCGTAGCGGATCTTATTCTGCAAATAGGCATTAAATCCGCCTCCGAACGGATGCTCTTTCACATACTCCCATGTCCATTTCCAAACCTCAATCCGCGTCGAGGCTGAGCTATCCGACTTATAATTTTTGATCGTATCCATCCGGTTGGAAAAACTGCTTGGCAGAAACGGTATAGCAGAAACTGCAAGAATCCCTGCCATCATAATATAGAGAAAACGCCGTTTGGTGTGGCGCAGCATTAGGGCACCAAGTACAACGACACAGATCAGGCCCGTGCGCGCTTCAGTGCCGATCGGCATCAGCAGGCAGGCAAAGCAAAGCGCGTAAGCAAAGAGCTTCACCCGCCAATCAGTCGGAAATATCGTACCGTAACGCATCAAAAACAGGATCAGCGGAATAATCGCAATCGCGACGCACGAGATAATGCTCGATTCGTAAAGACCTGTGTTGTTGGTGACCATCAGGTTTAGCCCGCCATAGCCACCACCGCTGCCAATAGTCTTGATCCCGCCGACAATGATAATTGTGGCAGCAGACAGCACCATAAATAGCCCAAGCGACTCGATCCTGAGCCGCGTCCGCAGTGTCAAAGGCAGGAAAATCGCGAAAGCGAGCGCCTTCCAGACCCAGCTCCATTTTTCAGCAGCCTCAATCGGAAAGTCCGCTTGGGTCGTCGTCACCCAGCAGTAAAGCAGCAGCACGATCATCAGAAATTGCCGTGGCGCAATACGTGTGTCACGCTTGTCATCAATCAGCAACCACCCGCCGATCGCAAGGCTGACCGCAATCAATGAAATCGGCACGGTATTGAGCAGCATGTAGGTTAACCGCTGCGGTGCAACGATGTCTATATAAACATAGGAAAGTACAAACAGGAACGGGCGTTTGAAGCCGGCTCCAATCAGCATAAGCAGAAACGCAACGAAAATAAGATCACGCATTGCCACCGCCCTTGTCACGCCATGCTTTGGGCTTTGGCAGCGGTTTTGGCGGTTCTTCGCGATCAAGCTCAGGGCGCAGCAACAGCAGAAGCGCCGCAAGCAGCATCAATCCGTGGGTCAATCCGATGGAGAAATTGTCAATCATCCCGCAATCTCTTAAGCAAATCCGGTTGACGCGGCGTTAAGGTTCGCTGCGATAATAGACGGCTGTTATGCCGACGAACAGGGGCCGTTGATTGCGCGTACTTCATATTCTTGACCACAGCCTGCCGATGCACAGCGGATATACGTTTCGTACCCGTGCCATTTTGAAAGCACAGATGGCAAACGGTTGGGAGGTCGCCGGAATCACAGGCGCGCGCCATACCGACGCTGGGCCGGAAGTGGAAGTAGTGGACGGTCTCACGTTTCATCGCACGGCAAAGCCAGCCGCAGTGCCCTCCCCTTTGGCCGAATGGCGCGAAATCAGGGCGTTCGCGGCTGGAATTGATCACCTGATTGATAGCTGGAAACCCGATATCCTCCACGCACATTCCCCTGTTTTGACTGCACTTGCGGCTTTGGGCGTCGCAAAACGGCGTCAGATTCCGCTCATTTACGAGATCCGCGCCTTTTGGGAAGACGCTGCCGTTGGCAATGGAACCGGCTCTGAAGGATCGCTGCGTTACCGCGCCACCAAGGCACTCGAGACCTACGCCGTGCGCCGTGCCGATGCTGTGGCGGTGATTTGTGAAGGGCTGAAATCGGATTTGCTCACACGCGGAATAGCTGCCGACAAAATCATGGTTTCGCCCAACGGGGTTGATCTGGAGCTTTTCGGCGATCCGCCGCCGCCCGATACCGCGCTTGCCAGTTCGCTTGGCCTGGTTGGTGCCGATGTGATCGGATTTATCGGCAGTTTCTATGATTATGAAGGCATTGACGATTTGATTACGGCAATGCCGGCACTTCAGGCACTCCAACCAAACGCGCATTTGCTGCTCGTCGGTGGTGGCCCGATGGAGGCTGCACTGCGCGCGCAGGCAGAGCGTTCACCTGCCGCTGCCAACATTCATTTTGTGGGGCGCGTGCCGCACGATCAGGTGGAGCGCTATTACAGCCTGATCGATATTCTCGCCTATCCGCGCAAGAAAATGCGACTGACGGATTTGGTCACCCCGCTCAAACCGCTTGAAGCGATGGCACAGCGGCGGCTGGTTGCGGCGTCTGACGTTGGCGGGCACCGCGAACTCATCAAGGACGGTGTAACCGGAAGCTTGTTCGCGCCCGATAATCCGCAAGCGATCACAGACGCGCTGTCAGATTTATTCAGCAAACGCGAACGCTGGGACGAACGGCGTACGATCGCGCGGGCATTCGTCGAACAGGATCGTAACTGGTCATCAAATATTTCGCGTTATCAACCTGTTTATCATAAATTGGTGGCAAACAGTGCTGCGAAGGAAGTGCGTAAATGAACAGGCGACTGAAAACCTTGGCAAAAGTGCCATTCGCGCCCGTCGTGGCCGCGATGTTTGGCACCATCACACTCATCCTGATTTATCTGACGCCGTGCTGGCTGTTTGAACGCATGGTGGTGGCGA
>JBBTEI010000119.1:0-14597 GCA_038042405.1 Pseudomonadota bacterium | reverse complement strand
TTATCAAGGCCACCAACATGTTCAACCGAACGGATGCCAGCGGTCGAAACGCGCAGCTTCACGCCTTGGCCGAGCGCTTCGGAGAGCAAGGTCACATTCTGCAAATTAGGCAGAAAGGTACGCTTGGTCTTGTTGTTGGCGTGCGACACATTGTGTCCTACTAGGCGGCCCTTGCCGGTCAGCTCGCAAATACGCGACATGATAATTCGTCCTGCTCTTGAATCGGTGTATCTTGAAAGAGGGCGGCACTAGCGATGCCGCCTGCTTTCGTCAACCTACTGCGCACGCTAAGGCGATGATAATGACTCTTCTTTTGCCAAAGCCGATGCGGATTGCGCTTGATCGCGCGCGCGAAGCCGCGTTCCAGGGCGAAGTGCCGGTTGGTGCCGTCATTATGCGCGGTGAAAAACTGATCACGGTTGCGGGCAACGCAATGCGGCAGGGGCATGATCCAACCGCGCACGCCGAAATCGTGGCGATTCGCGCGGCTTGTTCAGAATTAGGCAGCCAACGGCTTACCGACTGCGATTTATGGGTGACGCTTGAGCCCTGCGCCATGTGCGCCGCAGCAATCGCGCAGGCACGAATCGCAAGACTCTATTACGCCGCAAGCGACCCCAAGGGCGGCGGCATCGATCACGGCGCACGCATCTTCGCCAGCCCCGGCATCAACCATAAACCTGAAATTTATCCCGGGATTGGCGAAATTGAATCCTCTGAAATGCTTAAAGCTTTTTTTGCAGCAAAGCGCGGATGATTTGCGTGGCCGCCAAGTTTGCGGCATAGCCCATGCTCCACCATGGACGCAGCCACCACATCCACCGCCATACTTGCACCTTTTCCTTGGGGTGATGTTGCGATCATCGTTGCGCTGATTGCGCTTAACGGCGTGTTTTCAATGTCTGAACTGGCGATTGTTTCGGCGCGCAAGGCACGGCTTGATGCGATCACGCGCAAATCACAGCGGCGCGGCGCACAGATTGCGATCTCGCTTGCGGCTGATCCGGGGCGCTTCCTCTCGACCGTGCAAATCGGGATTACGCTGATCGGCATTATTGCGGGCGCTTATTCGGGAACCAGCCTTGGCGGGCCTGTGGCGGAGCGGCTGATGACGCTCGGCATGGGCAAGGGGCTTGCATTCAATCTTGGTTATGCGCTGGTGATCGGGATGACGACCTATCTTTCGCTTGTGATCGGTGAACTGGTGCCAAAGCAATTTGCCCTGCGCGCACCCGAGAAAATTGCGGTAATCATGGCGTTGCCGATGCTTTGGCTGGCGAAATTAACCGCGCCGATTGTCTGGTTGCTGAACGGTAGCAGCGCGATTATTTTCCACCTGCTCCGCATGAATCGTGAATCGCAACAACATGTCACCGCTGAAGAGCTTCACCTGATTGTCGCTGAAGCTAGCAAATCGGGCGTGATCGAAGAAAGCGAGCGCGCGATTATTTCGGGTGTTGTCCGACTTGCCGACCGCCCTGTGCGTGAAGTGATGACGCCGCGCACTGAAATTGACTGGATTGATCTTGGTGCTGAAGAAGCTACCGTCCGCGCGCAATTGCAAGCAACCTCGCACAGCCGAATCCCGGTAGCCGAGGGCTCAGTCGATGAAATTATTGGAGTGATTCAGGCGCGCGATATTGTTTCGGCCTTGCTTGATGGGAAGCCGCTTGATCTGCGTGCAATGCTGCGCACTGCGCCAATCATTCCCGATCAGGTGGATGCGATGGATGCGCTAGAGGCGCTGCGTAAGGCCGATGTGCCCTTCGCGCTTGTTCATGATGAATATGGCCATTTTGAAGGCGTGGTGACGCCGGCTGATCTGCTCGCTGCGATTGCGGGGGATTTTGTGTCCGATCAGGATGCCGACGATGAGCCCGCGATCATCGAACGCGCCGATGGCAGTTTGCTGGTCTCTGGCTGGTGTGCAGCGGATGTGCTCGCCGAACGTATCGGGATGACACTGCCCGAAGACCGGGATTATGCAACTGCGGCGGGGTTTGCCCTTGAAGTGCTCAAACATATCCCGGAAACCGGCGAACATTTTGCCACGCAGGGTTACCGTTTTGAGGTAGTCGATATGGACGGACGCAAAATTGATAAACTGCTGGTGGCGAGCCTTTAGAGCCTAACCCGCCGTGCCCACCGCAAGGCAGGCAAGCGCCATAATGAACCCGGCAAAACGGTTTGACCTGAACTTTGCAAGAGCATCGCCGCCTTCCCCGATCCGCAACGTCAGGATTTGCCATAGCAAATGGAGTGCAACCGGCGCGAGCCCGACTAAGACAATGATTTGCGGGCGGACCATCCAGAATGCCGCCGCCCAGAGCAGAAGCGCAATCAGGTAAAACGCGCACACGCCACCCCGCACATGCACGCCCATCCGCAGCGCCGAGGATCGCACCCCGATGAGGGCATCATCCTCGCGGTCTTGCAGCGCATAAATGGTGTCATAGCCGATCACCCAGGCGATCGATCCGGCATAGAGCAGCATCATCGGCCATGCAGGCGTGCCCGTCGCCGCGATCCAGCCGACCAGTGTCCCCCATGAGAAAACCATGCCAAGCCAAGCCTGCGGCCACCATGTGATGCGCTTCATAAAAGGGTAAGCCGCAACCGGCGCGAGGCTGGCGAGCGCCACCAACTGCGCCTCCCACCTAAGTTGCAACAAAACGATCAGGCCAATCAGCGAAAGCGCGATCAGCCACACCCACGCCCGCTTGAGCGAAACTGCGCCGCTTGCAATTGGGCGCAGCCGTGTGCGCGCAACCTGTGCATCGAGATCGCGGTCGGCAATGTCATTATAAACGCAGCCTGCACCGCGCATCACAATCGCACCGAGCAACAGCCAACCGAACAGCGGCCAATGCCCGCTCACCCCGCCCGAAAGCGCCAGCCCCCACGCGCAGGGCCAATAGAGCAGCCACCAGCCAATCGGCCGATCAAACCGTGCAAGCGAGGCATAGGGCCGCAGAGGCGGAGGCAAAATCGCCATCATTCCGCGATGTTCGGTGTCAGGGACAAGCAGAGGTTCGACAGGCGCATCGTTCATGGTATTGGCCTTTTATGATTACAACGCCCGCCTGGCCACCGCAAAGCGCACCGCGCCTGTTTGTTGAAACACCGCTTACGCAAGGAGCCGATATCCGCGTTGACGGCGGGCAGGCGCATTACCTGATTTCGGTGATGCGCCTGAAGATCGGCGGGTGTGTTCGCCTGTTCGATGATGTCAGCGGCGAATGGCTGGCGCAGGCGAACCACATCGGCAAGCGTGAGTTGATCCTTTCTGTCACTCAAAGGCTCAGCGCGCGGGAGAGCGTTCCTGATCTTTGGCTCGCCGCCGCACCGATCCGCAAAGCGCGCTATGATTGGGTTGCCGAAAAAGCGTGCGAACTCGGCGTTGCACGCTTTGCGCCTGTCCTGATGCAGCGCTGCGTGGCTGACAAGGTTAAAGAAGACCGGCTGCGCGCGCATATGATTGAGGCCGCTGAACAATGCGGGCGAACCGCGCTGCCTATCGTTGCTGCGCCTCTAAAGCTTGAGGCATTTCTCACCGATTTTCCCGAAGAGCGGGCGTTATTCTTTGCCGATGAGGATGGCGGCGCGCCCTTTACCGAATTGGTGCACCGCAATCCCGGCCCGGCGGCGATTCTGATCGGCCCCGAAGGTGGTTTTGCCGATCATGAGCGCGAGATGGTCCGCGCACACCCTGCTGCAATGCCGGTTTCACTCGGCCCGCGCATTCTACGTGCAGATAGTGCTGCGATTGCCGCAGTCTCCGTCTGGATGTCAGTCGCAGGCGATTGGGGGCGGGCTATTTGATCCGCGCGCGAAAGCGGAGTGTAAAGCTGCTATTTGCGGCCATCACCCCCTGAGGATTAAGGCGGATTGCAGTAACAAGCGGATCATAACCCGTAGCGGGGGTATAGGCGTAGCTCGCTCCGCCATTGTTTGAATAACTGAGATTACCCGTGGCGAAGGTCAGCCCCGAAGTGCCGGGGACAAATTCATAATTTGTGGTGAGCGGTCCGGCGTCATCAATATCGCCATTCAAGAAGCTTAGCTGCGTCGGCAGCGGATCAGTCAGCACAACTTGATTGAGGTCAATCGGACTGGTGTTCGCATTGGTGAGCGTCAGCGAGTAAATCACGTCTGAGTTCGGCGTATTAAAACGACGTGGATCATTCGCAGCGGTAATAAACGGCGTTGAACTCTTCGTAAAAGTGAGTTGCGGCATCGGGCAGAAACTGATCGCCTGAATGCCAATCGCCTGCTGGCCTGTCGCGGTTTCGCCGGCTTGCAGCGGATAATTGCCATACCGCACTTCGATGCGCGTCACTGGCTGGGCAAAGCTGGCTGTGATCGTGCCGGTGTTGGCGCTATTCCCGCTGGCACCAGTACCGACGCTTTGTGAACTGGTGATTGTAACCGGTGTCGTCGTTGCACCAAGCGCTTGCGATGAACTGGCGCTGGTGCGCGTTCCGCCCGTGGCATTGCTTTGTCCAAACGGCGTTGTCAGGCTCGGCACATAGGATAAAGCGCCATTGGTGCCTGTGACCATTAACCAGTCACGGAACTGGTTGGTGACGAAATCGACGTCGTTCACCTGCACCGTAAAATCGCGGATCGGTGTTGGAAATGTGAATACAGCCGAGACAATACGGGTGTTTACTGCAACATTGGCGGTTCTTCCGGAAAATATTGCACCGATCACAAGATTGCGATTGGTGGTACCGCCATCGTTAACCAGTGTTGAAATTGCCGGCATTTGCTGTCCACCGACAATCGTTGAGTTAGTGCCATTTGAGATAAAGCTGACGCCAATCGCCTGGCTTTGACCAAGTCCGTTGGTCGCCGTGTAGCTATATGTGCTGGCGTAGTTGAGCGTCGCGGCGGGCGCGGTTGCGAAGGTGAAATTAAACCGGTTCGTCGCCGGGCACACAGCATGGGCCGGGCCAGCGATAAACAAACCAACCCCCACTGCGAACAGCGCCTTACGCACGTCATTTGATACACTTACCATCCCCATAGCGGCTTACTATCGCCAAAATGGTGAGAATATTGTTAATTTTGGACATTGTTGAATTAAACAAAGCGGCGCGCGCGTCGTCAGCGCCAGTTTTGAACGAAAATCTGTTTCCAGTCTTATAGTTCGGCATTAAGGCAAACCGCATGAGCACACGTACCGATTCCGGTAAAGATGATCCAATCATCGAAAGCCGCGCCGACCTGATTTCCGTTTTTTCTGGCGGTGAAAAACCAAAAGAGCGCTGGCGCATTGGCACCGAACATGAAAAATTTGTTTACCGGACAAGCGACCACCGTGCACCATCCTATGATGAACCCGGTGGAATTCGTGACCTGCTCGCCGGACTGACGCGCTTTGGCTGGGAACCGATAGTAGAAGGTGATCATGTAATCGCGCTTGGCGGGCCCGACGGAAATGTCAGCCTTGAACCCGCTGGCCAGCTCGAACTCTCGGGCGCGCCGCTTGAAAACCTGCACCAAACCTGCGCTGAAACCGGACGGCATTTGCGTCAGGTGAAGGAAATTGGCGCAGAGCTTGGCCTTGGTTTCTTGGGGCTTGGGATGTGGCCCGATAAAACCCGAGAAGAGTTGCCGATTATGCCCAAGGGGCGCTATGCGATCATGCTGCGTCACATGCCGCGCGTTGGCAGTATGGGGCTAGATATGATGCTGCGCACCTGCACCATTCAGACCAATCTCGACTATTCCTCCGAAGCCGACATGGTCAAAAAATTCCGCGTGAGTTTGGCGCTGCAACCGCTTGGCACCGCACTTTTTGCCAATTCGCCCTTTACCGAAGGCAAGCCGAACGGCTTCCTTTCATACCGCAGCCATATCTGGACGGATACCGATCCACAGCGCACAGGCATGTTGCCGTTCGTGTTTGAGGACGGCTTTGGCTATGAACGCTACGCCGATTATATGCTCGACGTGCCAATGTATTTCGCGTTCCGTGATGGCGGTTATGTCGATGCGGCGGGCTTAAGCTTCCGCGACTTTCTTAAGGGTGAACTTTCGGTGCTGCCGGGCGAAAAGCCCACGCTTGGTGATTGGAATGATCATCTCTCAACCGCGTTCCCCGAAGTCCGCCTCAAAAGTTTCCTCGAAATGCGCGGGAGCGACGGCGGCCCGTGGAACCGGATTTGCGCGCTGCCAGCCCTTTGGGTAGGGCTGCTTTATGATCAGACTGCACTTGATGCAGCTTATGATATCATCAAAGACTGGTGCATCGCCGATCAACAGGCACTGCGTGATGCCGTTCCGCGCGACGGGCTGTGCGCCAAGGCCCCCGACGGGCGGACGCTTCAGGAGCTCGGGCGTGAAATCCTAGACATCGCCGCCGCTGGCCTCAACGCCCGCAATCACGTCAATTCGATGGGTGATAATGAAAGCGGTTTCCTCAATCCGCTCCGTCAGATTATCGACAGCGGCATGTCCCCCGCGCATCAATTGCTCGAAAAATATAAGGGCGAATGGGGTGGCGATTTAAGCCGGGTTTATGACGAGATGAGCTTTTGAGTTGCGGAGTATTTGCATGAAAACAGCCTCTTTTATCGCGGCGGCATTATACGCCTTTGCCACCCCGGCACTGGCCCAGAATATGCCGGTGTCAACATTTCTTGTGAAAGCTGACGCTCTCAAAGCGCAGGGGATGATGGCGATGCTCTCGCCTGATATAGGGATTTTGAAAAAGGAAATTCAGGCAGCAGGGCTTGCAGCGCGAGCTGAACGTCAGGCACGCGAGGCTGCGGGTCAGCCGCGCCTTGCCTGTCCGCCCGAAAAGGTCAGTATGAATTCAGATGAACTGATTGAGTCATTCCGCGCGATTCCGGTAGCGCAGCGACCGCGTGTTACTGTTAAGCAGGCCATGACCGAGATGGTGCGAAAGCGATATCCCTGCCCGAAATAGTGTGGCCTATTCTGCTGGTGCTGTCACAACTGTCTCTGATTGCCGAGCACGCCGCCACGTCAGCGCGCGCGTGATGACGCCGTATTTGGCCATCCAATCGGCATAAGCACTGTAGGCAGGATCAGCGCCGAGGTGCCATTCCTCGGTCTTGGCGCGCCAATAATAAATGCTGCTCACCACTGCGAGCAAAGCGGTATTGCGGATCGCGTCGATTGGATTGCCAGTCGTCACCAGAAACGGGACGCCCGCAATCCACCAGAACAGATTCTTTGAGAGATAAGCGGGATGCTTAGTAAAAGCATAGGGCCCGTGGGTCAGGATGCCGCGATCCGTAAGGTTTGAAAAGCGCAGGCCAAATGCAATCGTTGCCCAAGCATAAATCGCGGTGAGCGCAACAAGGATCGCGCCGACAATCCCGAGCAGTAGCGGGTGACCTTGCAACCAATAAATCCAATCCGCATCACCCTGATGATAATCAAGCGGCCCGCCGGGGTTCATCAGGATGAACGGAGGGTAGCAGATCAGCGCCGCTGCCCAGCCCGCCGCATAGGGCGTTGCCGAGCGGATATGCGCATCAAGCGGCTTCATCGTCAGCAGATAGCCAACCGTCGCAAACGCCACAACAATCACGAACATCAGCGTGATCAGCCACAGCGCAAGTGCAATCGGATTGGTTTGAATCGCGACAAAATCAGCATTGATCACACTGCGAAATCCGCCGGGGACAATCGAGACCATAAAGGCGAGGAAAAAGCCCTTCACCGCCCAACTGCGCAGATGGGCGTAAATCGATTGTGGGTCATAATCATGCCGCCCGATCAGCATCGCGCCCAACGCCCAAGTGCCATCGCGCGGCTCAATCAGGCGACGGTCAAGCCAGATGATATAGGGAATCGAAAGTAGAAACAGTGGAACCGCCGACGCCGTAAACATCTCCATCGCGAACACATAATTGCCCTGCCAATAGAATCGCGCAACTGCATAAATCGCGGCGATCAGCGCCCATGTCGCCCACAGACCAGCAAGCTTGGTGAGCGAGATATCAAGGATTTCGCAACTCTGCTTTGGCGGCGTATCCCAATCAATCCCCGTCGTCGGATTGCGGTGAACCCGGTCAACCAGCAATGACCACAACACCATCGGAACGCCACAAAACGCGACATTCATCAGGGCTGAATGAGGGCCATCCATCCCGAATGCCAGCGCAATGATCAGCCAGATAAACAGCCCGGCCAGCCCGGCCATACCAACACCCGTGCTCACCGCAGAAGCGGGGCGGGGCGGGGCAATATTTGGGGGGGGTGCGCTCATCGCGTCATGCTATAGCGCAAAATGGTAAGAAAGGCATGAATAGCGGAACCAGAGAGAAGTGGCCTAGCGTTAATACCAGCGCATCACGCCGCCGCTGAACGGCGTCCACAGCGGCGCTTTTATCCCCGCGCGCCCGAGCGTTTCCGCCGTCCAGCCGTTGCAGGTGCGAAGCAAGCTGTAATGCCCCTTCGCTTCGTAAAACAAATCGCGGTCGTCATAGCCAGGGATCGCAACAGGATAGCCATCGTCACCGCGTTTGAGCGTTGCCATGATGGCTGCGATCAGACGGGTATATTGAGCGCGACTGATCCGCACCGCGCGCTGATCGTCGCCGGGATAAGGCTGATCCAGATGATCGACATGGAGCAAAGTCCGCCCGCTACCAATCAATGCAGAAAGCGCGGTGCCGGGCCGCAAATCTGACCATTCGCGCGTGTTCAAATAGAAAGCCCGATCCCCCCATCCTATCGCAAGCCAATTCCCCGCAAACCGTTTGTCACCGAGGTCGGTCGGCCGAAATGTCAGGCTAAGATCAATACCCGCAGCGGCAACGGGCACAACAATCCCGGTGTGATGGCCGTTGGTTTCAACATAGATGGTAATACCATTGCGTGTTTCAGCCCAATCGGGGTTGGCAGGCAGATGGCTGCCGATCAGTGCCGCACCAAGATATAAACCAACCATCCCCAAGGACAGCAGCGCCAAGCGCTTTGACCAATGGGCGAGGTTGTTCATGGCTTCGAAGTTCAACAGCAGCATCACCTACAGCGGATTGACGCACAATCCATAGCCGGCATGATCGCTGCGTTCACGGCTTTCTGTCAACCATCGCGATGACTGCGCGCTCTCATCTTCTGGCTGCAATCAATAAGCCATGAGCCTAAGTGCTTCCAGGGCGTTGTAAATTTATCACTACTCGTAAATTTTTGGCGACGCCGTCATATTTTTGTAATATTTGGGCTTGCCCCAAAGCGACGTTTGGGGTCTCCTCGCGACACTTAGCTTGCGTGAATCGATGTAAGCTTATCGGGGATGATGCAATGAAAAAAGATCGCATTCTGGCGGCCACTGCGCTTGCCACTGTTTTCCTGTTTTCCACAAGCACCAATGCAATTGCGCAGGCGGCCGGTTCAGATCCGGCAAAACCTGCTGAGGAAGCTGCTCCAGCTGACGAGGAGCTTATTATCGTCACGGGATCGCGCATTCCACGGCCACAATATGAAGGCACCATTCCTGGTGGCTCAGTATCGGCGCAACAGATTGAAGCGCGCGCTTTTACCAATACCATCGATGTACTGAATGATATTCCGCTTGTTGGGCCGGGCGCAAATAACCTTGGCACCAATGGCGGTCAGCCCTCGAGTCTTGGTGTCTCTTTTGTCGATTTGCTTGACCTTGGTACGCAGCGCACCTTGACGCTTGTTAATGGCCGCCGATTTGTTTCGGGCAATGCCGGATCTCTGTTTGTTCAGGGAAATACAACAGGCGGACAAGTTGATATCAATTCAATTCCTACAGCACTTGTTGAACGCATTGATGCTTTGACCGTGGGTGGTGCAGTTGCTTACGGCTCAGATGCGATTGCGGGTGTCGTTAACACAATCCTTAAAGATGATTTTGTAGGCACTCAGGTTTCCGGGCTTGCAAGCATTTCAAGTAGAGGTGATGCTTTTACTTATCGGGTTACCGGGATCACAGGCCTTAATTTCGCCAAAGGGCGTGGCAATGTCGTTGCCTCTTTTGAAAGCAACCATGACGACGCTGTGCAAGGCGACCAGCGCTCACAGGTGCGTTTCAGTGCCACCGCGCCGACATTTTTTGGCAATGGAGGGCGCAGAAATACAGCTTTTGCGCCATCGTTGGGTATTAACGTAGCCCTTAACAATGATGGTGCTTTTTTGCGCGCAGCCGATGACGGTGTGCCCAACAACCCGATTTTCCCACCTGGATTTTCAGGTGGTTCAATCCTGATTTCACTTCCCGGCGCAATTTTTCAAGCACCGAATGCGAACAATGCCACGCCGCTGAACCAGATTGCAACACTTGCGGCTACGCCAACCAATGCTCGACCTGCACCATTCCTAACTCAGGCAGGCAATGTACAGCTTGTTCCCGGCATCCCCATTGCAGCCGGTGTAGCCGGATGTGCAACAACGCTCGCCACTTTCTGTCGCTTCGCTCCATCAAGCTTGCCGGGAACAGCAGCGCAGCAGGCCGCTTTTGCGGCTTCCGTTATTGCCCGTTTTGCTCCAAATTTGTCAGGGCAAGGCACAGCGCCACAGCAGACCACACTGGCCATCAACCTGCTTCAGGCGAATTTGCCGACCCCGCGTGAGTTTTTGGCGCAAAACCCGAATACGGATATAAACGCATTTATTGGTACGTTCATTCCAAACTTCCTAGACATTGCGAATCCGAACGCAGCTACCGCACCGTTCTTGCCCCGTATTGCTGTGCCAATTCAATTTAATGCAGCGGGCAACGTAGTTCAGATTACTCCGGCTCGCATTACTGCAACAACCCCAAGCACAACTGGTGGCGCGGTCGGCGGTGATTTTTTCAACACGGCTCCGTTTACTGTTTTGCGTGTTCAGCAAGATCGTGATATTTTTAACTTTATTGGCCATTATGATGTAACTGATAATATTAGAGTTTATACCGAAAATCAGTATTCAAGTGTTAAATCTCTTTCTAAACGAAATTTAGCTAGTAGCAATACTATTACGTCTGGAACAACTGAAAATGCAGCTTTAATACTTAATATTAATAACCCATTCCTTGATGCTGCCGATCGCTCAGCGCTTACAGCCGCTGGTGTAACGAATAACTTCATTCTTTCGCGACAGAATCAGGATATTGAACCAAATAACCCTGCAAAAGCAAAGTCTGATACGTACCGTACGGTCATAGGTACGAAGGGCGATTTTAATCTTCTTGATCGTAAATTTGATTTTGATGCATCATTTACCTATGGCCGAGCCGACTTGTTTGGTGAACGCTTTCAGATCAAAGATATTGAATATGCTTTAGCGGTTGATGCAGTTATCAATCCAGCCAATGGGCAAATCGTTTGCCGATCACAATTGACAGGCAGCACAGCTTTGCCACCCGGGGTTGTTGCACAGGAGCTTGTTCGTACGCCGGGCGCTGACGGCGTTATTGTCGAACGACTTGTTAACCGCACGGTTACGCAAGCGCAGATCAATGCTTGTGTACCATTCAATCCTTTTGGTTTCGGTCAACAGTCACAAGCTGCACGAGACTATGTGCGGGCTGATACGACGCTTGATAATAAGCAAGAGCAATATTTCGGCCAAGTGTCCCTTGGCGGTTCTTTATTTGATCTACCTGCCGGGCCGCTTGGTTTTTCTCTTGTCGGGGAATATCGTCGTGAATCTCTGAGTTTCAAGGTTGATGATATCTCACTCAATGGCGGTACACGTACAGCAGCACTTGCCAATACCAGAGGCTTTACAGAAGCATTCGAGTTTGGTGGCGAAATTCGTATCCCCATTTTTGGGGATGATTTCAATTTACCGCTTTTGCGCAATGTTGAAATAAACCCAGGTGTTCGGTTCGTTCGTCAAACCGGCGGCGCTCCAAGCGTTCGTTTGCTTAATGGTTCGCTGCTGGAGCAAAAGCAAAAGGGTGATACCAGTACAATTTATTCCATTGCCGGAAGTTGGCGTCCAATCAAGGATATCAGTTTCCGGGCCAATTTGACGCGCTCAATCAAGCAGCCGTCAATTGTTGAACTGTTTCTTGGTGGACAGCCTGCCTTTAGTGGTGTTGCGGACCCTTGTTCGCAGGCAAACATTACTGGCGGTATTCGTCCAGCAACCAGGCGTGCAAATTGTGAAGCATCAGTCATTGCAGCAGGTTTGGCAACCGACCGCTCAAGTGCGGCTGCTTTTCTCAATGCTTTTGTTCCGTCAGGATCAGGTATCAACGGCACCTTTGCTGGCTCTCCTGGCTTAAAACCAGAGCGTGGCAAGAGCTTTACCGTCGGAACTATCATCTCTCCGCGCTTTGTTCCTAAATTGAATTTTTCTGCAGACTATATCAATGTGAAGGTACTTAACCAGATTATTCCAACGGGTATCGGCACAGCGCTTCAGGTTTGTTTGGATAGCCCTACTTTCCCAAATACATCTGCAGAAGTTGGTGTGGATGTGTGTAGTTTCTTTAGCCGCCGGAATTCGACAGCACCGGATCGGCAGTTTGAAGTTGATAATGGATTTAACTCGGGCTTCATCAATCTTGGTGCGCTTCAGGTTAAAGCTATTAATTTCTCTGGAGATTACGAATTTGAGCTTGATTCGATTTTTGGTGGCACGGGTGCCGGAAAGATCAATCTCAATGGTAATGCATATTATCTAATTGATTACCTAGATGCATCCGACGGTAATCTTGCAAATGCCCAACAAACGAAGGGATCCTTTGGGCGCCCTGAATGGGAAATGCAGTTCCGGGCACGTTATGAAAATTCTGGTTTCAACACGCAGGTAACGGTCAATCGCCAGGGGAGAACAAAGCTACTCAATTCTGGCGTTCCTGCAACAATTGAAGTTCAGGATGTTCTGCGTTTTCCTGCGTTTGTGCGTACCGATGCAACAGTTGGGTACTCATTCGGAAATAACCAGCAATATGGTTTCCAATTCACCGTCCGCAACCTGTTTGACAAGCAATATGCTGGCCCATTTGCAGTTGGCAACGTGGTTGACCTTATTGGTCGACGCTATACGCTGACAGGGAGAGTGAAATTCTGATATTCAATAACGAATGATTCAAAAAAGGGGCCGCACTCATTATTAAAGTGCGGCCCCTTTTTTTTTATCCTAGGCCAGTCGATGCTGGCCCCTTCAGATAAGGATTAGCCGTTAAGCTTATCCTTGATTGCCTTGGCAACGGTGAAGCCAAGCTTGCGCGACGCAGCGATTTTCATCGCCGCACCCGTTGAAGGGTTACGGCCTTCGCGGGCTGGACTATGCTTTACCTTGAACTTGCCAAAGCCGGGGATCGAAACTTCATCGCCTTTGGCTGCGGCATCGCCGATTGCGCCAAATACTGTGTCGACGATTTTCTTTGCATCAGCTTTGGTGAGACCGTGTGCGCCGGCAATATGATCGGCGAGATCGCTGCTGTTCATTATTTTTTCTCCTGAATAGTTACTCGGGCTATTACCGCCGCCCTATGGCCCGACTAAGGGCGCGCAAGAGTCGCGTCAATCGCTGTATCGGGCAAAATGCCCCGATTGAACGGGTTTTTGCTCGGTTTTCGCGTTTTGGTTAATATTTTAGCTTTTGGCCGGGTCGCTTCCAACGGGTTTTGATCAATCGGCCGCTGCCAGACAGGCAAATATAGGCATCCATCATGTCATCGCCGCCAAATGCAATATTGGTGGTGAAGATGTCATCGGTCGCCACAAATTCGACTAATTCGCCCTCTGGCGAGATGACCGAAATCCCGCATTCACCAATTGTTGCAACGCAGATATTGCCACCCGCCTCCATCGCCAAGCTGTCGAAGAATTTGTATCCAGCCGGGCGGTAGATGGGGATACCAGGCCCGCCCGGCCCGGCCGAATCATCAACCTTGCCGGGCGCGGTAATGTTAAACTTCATCAACCGGCAGGTATAAGTCTCGGCGGCATAAAGCGTATTGCCATCGGGTGAGAGGCCGATCCCGTTCGGATTATTGCTGGGCCAGATCACCTCTTCAAGAAAGCTGCCGTCAGCTTTGGCATAAAAAATGCCGACAATATCATGGCTGCGCTTGGCATAATCGATCTTGCCATGATCGGTGAACCAGAACCCGCCATGTGCATCGAACATGATATCGTTTGGCCCACGCAAACTACATCCGAAATCGCCCGATTTATAAAGAAGCTCGACCGCGCCCGTTTCGATATCAATGCGCTCGATCCGCCCGCCTGAATAATCTTTGGCAATGCCGTGCGGCGCGAGATAACCGTTGGATTCAAGATATTCAAAGCCGCCGTTGTTGCAGCAATAAAGCTTGCCGTCGGGGCCAATCGCCAGGCCGTTCGGGCCACCGCCAACATGCGCCACCGTTTCCCTGCGCCCGCCGGGCCAACAGCGGGTGATAGTGCCGCTCGCAATTTCAGTCAGGATCACGCTGCCATCGGCCATGACGACTGGCCCTTCTGGAAAGCGCAAGCCATCGGCGATCAATTCAAATTCAGCCATTTCAATCTCCCCGCCCCTTAGTCAACACTACGGGGTCGCCAATGATCATGAAATCTCCTATCACTGCGCGCAACCCCAAATGAGCGAGTTAGCCCGATATGACTGTTACCTATGATGCTGATCTTAAACTCTTTATCAAC
>JBBTEI010000118.1:10709-16427 GCA_038042405.1 Pseudomonadota bacterium | reverse complement strand
CCCCCCCCCCCCCCCCCGGATTTAATGGAGATGATTGAACGCAAGATTGCCATTCACCCTCCTTTCTCAATTTGCCACACTTTGATCCCCATTTTGCGGGCTTTATCGACGAGGTTGGCGTTGATCCCGTTGCCGGGACAAGCAATGACTGCCTTGGGGAGCGCTTCAAGCATCAAGTCATTGCGTTTGAACGGCGCGGCTTTTTTGAACCGATCCCAGTTTGGACGGAACGGATAATGGGTAACTTTGCGCGCACCTGCCCAGAGCGTTGCAATATGTTCACCGCCCGTTGGATTACCACCGTGGAACAAGACCATGTCGGGATATTTGGCATGTACTTTGTCAAGGATTGCCCAGATTTTGCGGTGATCTTGGTAATTAGGGCCTGCGGTGAGTGCGATCCGTGTACCAGTGGGAAGCAGCGGCTCGATTTCAGCCTTACGCTTGGCATTGATGAAGTCACGGCTGTCCACCATCGTTGCGGTCAGGGTACGGTGATTGACCAGTGATCCGCTATACGGTGCCCAACTTTTGCGAAAATGAAGCTCGAACTGGTCGCTTGCGGCCTCGCGCATAAATTCCATGCTATTGCGGCGTTCAATCAGCCCCGTACCTTCGCGCAGCAAGCGTTCCAATTCGACTGAGCGCACCTCGCTGCCGTCCTGTTCGTGCTGGCTGCGCTTCTGTGCGTCTTCATTGTCGTCAAGTTCGCGCTGGATGCGGCTCCCTGCGCGGTGGAAGATGTTGGTGACTGACCAGCACAAATCTTCAAGATCGGGTTCGAGCCGTGTTTCGCCCATTGTGGCAATGAGTGCGTCAAAGATGTCAGCGATGGCACCTGTGACCATATGTTCTTCGGGCAGTGGTCTTGGGTCAGCCTCGTCTGAGAAGGGCCGGTAGCCGTAGAGGCTGAGTTCGTCGAGTAAATGGCTGGTGGGAGAGGCCTCATGTTCGGGTTCAAAATCATGCGCGCTGTCGGTTGCCATTGGATGATCCTTCGCTTGTGTGACCGCGCCTCGCGCGCGGCCTTCGTGGGCGTCCCTCTTGACCTGTGGGGACGGGCCTGCACCGACAAGCGTTAGCGTGCCCGCGCCTTCGCGGGATGGCGGCCGTAGCGAAGCGAAGGACGGCGGGCGGGGGCTATTTTGGTTCGCGGTGTAAAGGCGCCTTCGCGCCGACGGAAAATAGTTGCCGCCCGCCGTTGCGGGTTCGGCCCCTCGGGTCATAAGACGCACCCTTTAGAAGGCCGTGTGAGGGGCTTTCACGGCAGCGGATCAGCTACGGCAATTGACGCGACAGAATAGTGAGCCCGAACAAGGCATCGCTTTTCCGGGCATTAATACGGCGAGATTAAAAACCGGGTTCGGTCTGCAGCGTGAAGCTGTGGCGCAACTGCACTGCCAAGTGCGAGGTGGCCATACGTGCGTAGATCGTCATTGAAGTCGTTCAACTGTGGACACAGTGCAATGATCTCGATCCCGATTGCCTTTGTGCGCTCGGTCAGTGCCGCAAGCGCCGCGTGGCCTGATGCGTCGTTGTCGCGTGCGACATAGAGGCGCTTAAGCGTCGGCGGAAACAGGATCGCGGCCAGATGTGCGGATGATGTTGCGGCAGCCAGCGGCATATCGGGCATGACCTCACGCAGCGAAAGCATGGTTTCGATGCCTTCGCCTGCGATCATCAGGTCATCGGCAATGCCGAACCGGATGGCATGTCCCAGGATATTGCCCATCGCACGGCGCGGCGATGCGACAGGGGCCTTTGTCAAAGTGTTGGGATCAAGCCATGTTCTGTGCACGCCGGTTTGTTTACCCATAAGGTCTGTCACCGATGCAATCAGTGCCGGCCATGCGGTGCGAGTGTCGTGTGCGTCGTCTTTCGAAGGGCGGTAATAACAACGGGGGTGGAATCGGAGTGCATCGCAGTCCACCAAGTTCGTGATCCCGCGTTTTCGCAGATAGGTTGCTGCGACCGCACCGTGAACGGGCGTCGATGCCGCGAATAATCGTTTTGCAGCTGCTGGCGATCCTGCTGCAACTTTCGATTTGGGACGGGTTCGACCTTGTTCTGGATCGATGACTGCAATGGGCAGACTGAGAAAGCGCCGGGCTTCATCGAGAGTGTCCCGGAGTTGATGATGTCCTTGATTGAGTGCGATAATATCGAGCAGGTCGCCGTGCTCGCCCGTGGCGGCGTCGGTCCATTTGCCAGCAACGCCTTTTTCCATGTCGACAAGTCGGACATAGAGGCTGCGCCCCGGCACATTATGGGCATTGCCAACCAGCCAATAGCGACCCTCGCGGTAGCCTTGCGAGAGGTAATGACGGCACACCGCCTCGGCCTGCTGGCCAAGACGGTGTGAGATTTGAGATGCGGGTTTTTCCATGATCGCCTCGGACTATCGTTTGCGGAAATGCGATGAGCAAATCGGCGGCGTCAGGCGGCGCGCGCGTCCGAACGGCGGTCAACGACCTTTTGAATCGGGAACCGCTCGATCAGTTTGGCCAAGATTTGTGGCCCGGTCGATCCCGTGGGCACGAACAAGCGCAGTTTCCACGATATGATTTCAGAGATCAGTCCGAGCGCCTTCAACCGCTCGACACCGAGATCGTTGAACCCGGTGAGTTCGATGCGCGGGGTTCCCATTGACCGGACACGAGCAAGGATTTGACCTTCGGCGATATGGAGTGAGGCCTCTCCCGCCATCAATATGGGCCACGCCTGATCGGCGGTCAGCGTCGGTGCTTTTGCACCCAGTGTTGCTGCAACCCAAGCGGGCGATACCCGTCTGCCGACAATGCGTTCGCCAGTGTCAGCCTGAATCCGGTAAACCCGTGAAGATTCGTTTGGCAGGCTTTTCCAGATCGGCAAGAGCAAGCCGGTGACGATATGGAGGGAACTGGTCACGAACTCGGGCACACCGGCGACCTCGGCGTCCCAGGCCTTGGCAAAAGCTGTCGGATCGGCCTCTTCCCAATGGGTTTGCGCCATGGCTTCGCGGGGAATGCTCATCCGTTCCATCGGACGGATCAGCCGGACACGCTTTTCAATCGAGCCATCGTCGAGCATGACACTGCGCGCGCCGATCTGCACGGCACCGCGACCTGAGCGATTGTTGATCAGTAGCATTGCACCTGCCTCGCGGGCATGATCGAGTGCATCTGCCAGCGACAGCGGTGCATTGCGATGCTTTTGCTCAATCATCAGAAGCCGCGTTTCGGCCTGAGTGCCGGGATGGGTGTAGATGCTCTGGCGGTCCGTGACGGTGAAGCTCTCGGCCGTCAGCGTTTCCAGCCCCATTTCATAAGTGCCACTGGAGATCGCGCCTTCGATCCGGGTGGCTAGCAAGCCTTCGAAGGCGGCGAATAATATGTCCTGCATGTCGATTGTCAGCGCCAGCATCCGGTTGAGAAAGGTGGTGATCGGTGGGAGTTCGTCGCGAAGACCACCATCCCCGGAGTCAACGAGGCTCAATCCCGTTGCCGCTTCGAACTGGCTCAAGGAGCAACCTTCAACCTTTCCGCGCACGATCACCTGATAGAGCTGGCGAAGCGCATCACGGGCATATTGGGATTCCAAATTGTCTTCGGGCCGGAACATATTTTGCCCGCCTGTCTGGCGTTGCCCGCGCGTGATTGCACCCAGCGTGTCGAGCCGACGCGCGATGGTCGAAATGAAGCGCTTCTGCGCCTTCACATTGGTGGTGACGGGACGGAACAAGGGCGGTTGCGCCTGATTGGTGCGGTTGGTGCGCCCAAATCCTTGGATTGCGCTGTCGGCCTTCCAGCCCGATTCCAGAAGATAATGGACACGCAGCCGCTGGTTCCGCACACCCAGATCGGCATGATATGATCTGCCCGTGCCGCCCGCATCGGAGAAGATCAGGATTTGCTTGTCATCATCCATGAACGCCTGGGTCTCGCCGAGATTGGCGGAAGCGGGCCGGTTTTCGACGGCAAAGCGCGTGCTGCCATCGGCGCGTTTGCGGGCAACGATGCGCCGTGATCGTCCTGTCACCTCCGCGACCATTTCAGTGCCAAAACGCTGAACGATCTGATCGAGCGCACCCGGCACTGGCGGCAGGCTGGCCAGCTTTTCGATCATGCGTGTGCGCCGTTCGACCGCATCTCGGGATTCAACCGGCTGCCCATCATCGGAATGAACGGGGCGCGAAGATATATTGCCTTCACCGTCAGTGAACGGTTCATAAAGCTGCACGGGAAAGCTGTGCGCCAAATAATCGAGCACATATTCGCGCGGCGTGATGTCCACCTGAATATCCGCCCAGTCTTCGGTCGGGATGTCAGCCAGTCGCCGTTCCATCAGGGCTTCGCCGGTCGAAACGATCTGGATGACGGCGGCATGGCCGGCAGCGAGATCACCGTCCACCTTGGCAATCAGCGTCGGCGTCTGCATCGCGGTGATGAGATGATTGAAGAAGCGCTGCTTGGCGGACTCGAACGCTGAACGGGCGGCGGACTTGGCCTGCGCGTTCAGATTTGCGTTGGTAAAACCGAGCGCAGCATCGAGATTGCTGTGGATGACCTGAAACGCCCCGGCATAGGCATTGTAGATGCGGGTTTGCTCTGACGTCAGTGGATGCTCGACCATCTCATATTCCACGCCGTCGAATGACAGCGAGCGGGCCGCATAAAGCCCCAGCGCCTTGAGGTCACGCGCAAGCACTTCCATCGCTGCGACTCCGCCTTCCTCGATCGCGGCAACAAATTCACCCCGCGTGGTGAACGGAAAGTCTTCTCCGCCCCACAGGCCAAGGCGCTGCGCATAAGCGAGGTTCTGCACGGTGGTAGCACCCGTCGCAGACACATAGACGATCCGGGCACTCGGCAATGCGTGTTGCAATCGCAAACCGGCACGGCCTTGCTGCGACGGCGCTTGTTCACCGCGTCCGCCTTTGCCGCCAGCGGCGTTAGCCATGGCGTGGGCTTCGTCGAAGACAATCACCCCGTCAAAGTCTGATCCCAGCCAATTGACGATCTGCTGGACGCGGGAGACTTTGTCGCCGCGATCTTGGGAGCGCAGTGTCGCATAGGTGGTGAACAGCACGCCTTCGGCGAGCTTGATCTCGCTGCCCTGCCGGAACCGCGACAAGGGCGTGACGAGCAAGCGCTCCTGTCCCAGTGCCGCCCAATCGCGCTGTGCATCTTCAAGCAGCCGGTCCGACACCGAGATCCACAATGCACGTTTGCGGCCCTTTTGCCTGTTGTCGAGGATGATCCCGGCAACCTGACGGCCTTTGCCAGCGCCTGTGCCGTCGCCCAGAAACCAACCGCGCCGGAACTGAACCGAGTTTTCCGCGTCGTCAGGAGCTGCTTCGATCTTGTCATAGGTCGCATTGACGTTCCACGCGCCCGACAGAAAGCCGGAATGGGCTTCGCCTGCATAGATCACCGATTCCAGCTGGGCGTCGGATAGCATGGCGTCGGTCACTACGGATGGCGGGAGATGCGGGCGGTAGGACGGCTTGGGCGGGGCGACCGATGACATGGCGGCCGATTGCACCAGGGCTGTCGGATGCGGGGTTGCGCCGTTGATGGTCAGCGACTGGAGCACATAGGGCTCGTAGATCGCATCGGTCAGCTGCGCGCCTTGTTCCGGCGTCCAGTCGTTGACATCATAGCTGAGTTGGGCAGCTTCGATCTGCGGCGCGGTTCGCACCGGCGCGGAGGATGGCACATTCCCTGCTCGCGTCACTTT
>JBBTEI010000118.1:0-10699 GCA_038042405.1 Pseudomonadota bacterium | reverse complement strand
CGGATTGCAGCCGGCGGCGTCGCGCCCATCGTCTGACCCGAAACGACGGCGCGCGGTGGTACATGCGCCAGCACCCATGCCAGCAAGGTGGCGGCGTCGGGTGCGATACCCGGTGACGTCGGAAACATGTTCGGATCGTTAGCGGGAATACGGTCGATCACGGTCAACCGGGTCGCGGTCGTCGTGCCGTGTTTGGCGTAAGCCCGACCGTCGATGGCGGCAGTGAACACTATGCGTCCGCGTTCCTGCAATTGGGCGAAGGCATCCCTCCATGCCGGAACATCGGGCGAGCATCCCGCTCCCGTGATCACCACCAGACGGCCACCGTCGCAAAGCCGCGACAATGCCGACGATATGTGCCGCATCGCCGCATCCTTCACGCTGCCCTCGACATGAGCGACTGCCGAGAAAGGTGGGTTCATCAACACAACGCTGGGACGGATGGCCTCGTCCAGATAATCATGGATGTGTGCGGCGTCGAAACGGGTGACGGGCGTTTCAGCAAACAGGCGCTCCAACAGGTCTGCGCGCGTGTCGGCATATTCGTTTATCACGAGCGCCGCGCCAGCCCGTTCGGCGTGAATAGCGAGGAGGCCCGATCCCGCCGAAGGCTCAAGCACGACATCATTGGGCGTGATGGCAGCGGCAACAGCGGCAACGAGGCCAAGCCCGACCGGCGTGCTGAACTGCTGGAGGGACTGTGAGGACTCAGAACGCCGCGTGTGGGTTGGAAAGAGCAGGCTGATCTTGCCCACCACCTCCAGCAGCGCTGTGGGATTGTCGAACCGCTTGGTCAGCGCTGTGCCAAATTTGCGGAGGAACAGAATCTGCGTGACTTCGCAGGCGTCATAGGCGGTCTTCCAGTCCCAATGTCCATCGGCGTCGGAGCCGCCAAAAGCCGTTTCCATAGCAGTACGCAATATGCGTGCGTCGACGGATTGACCTTGTTCGATAGTGGGAAGCAAAAGTGTCGCCGCTGCGATAATGGCAGTAGCGGTCGAACCAGATGGCGCGGCGGACGCCGCAGGATCACAAGGAGGCGCTGCGACAAGCACAGGCGACGGGTATGCAGAAACGGTCATGAATGGACTCCTCGAGAGGGGGAAAAGGGGCAGGCCCGCACGGCGCTCTCTTTCACCGCCGCAGGCTCGCCCCTTCACGGGCGTCCCTCTCACTCTCGCGTCCGCAAATGCGGACGCTGGCGGGGCACGCGAAAATGCCCGCCACCGGCGATCCAGTGGCGGGCATTCAGTGGGCTTGAGTGCGAGGCCTGATCAGGCTGCTTGCGTTACGAACGGAGCATGGCGCGCTTCATCAATCACGAAACCGAAGCGGCCCGCCTGATATTCGCCCGACGGAACAAGATACTGTCGGACGTCCTTCAGCACCCGATTGCCCCCTCCGCAGCCTTTCCAACGATCCTGCGGATCGCCGGAACCTTGGGCTGCTCCGCCCAGCTTGGCGATGCACTCGACAAAGCCCGGATGAAGTCGCGAGGTGATCGCAGACACCACGATCCAGTCGGCCTGATGATCCATATGGAACTGCCGCTCATCCTTCGTGCGGGATTCTCCGGGCTGTATCGTCAGCCCGTGCAGATGTTCCCATGCGTCGGGATAATCATTGCGTAGAGATTGATCGGCGTGTCTGCGCTCATAGGCTGTGAACAGCGCCGGAAAGGTGAAGGCGACCTTCGCCCATTCACCATCTTCTTCGTACCAGCTATCGTCGTTTCGCAGCATGGTGTGGACTTGTGCATTGCAGTCAGCACTCAGATGAAACCCGCCGTGTCCCGCTGTCGAATGGCAGAGAATGCCGTCAGCATAATGGTAACTTTGCTGCGAGGTTCCCCAAGGTGTCGACACCCGCATTCCTGTTTCAGGGCGCGGGAGTGATAGAAGTTCACGCTTATGTTGGGCGATGTCTTCAACATGGGCACGAAAGGCTGCCTCGTCTTGAACGAAGCCATCCGCACCGCTGAAATCCGACGGCGTCCAGTCGGCAATGGGTTTGCGCAATCGCCATGCGCTCGCCATCCGCAGTCCATATTTTGTGGGAATGGCGAGCCACGCAAGATCACCCACTTGGGCAGCAGGATGGCCTTGCTTGGTCATCGCAAAAACCGCTGCAGGAATAGCGACGGCCTGCGGTGACACAGGGTTGATTACAGACAGTTCGGACATAATAAGTCTCCAGATATGCAAAAACCCGGCGCAGGGCCGGGTCATCTTGGTTGAAACATGTCGTGTGTTGGGAGTGTCAGCAGGGCATCATCACACCTCCGCTGGCCATTACAGGCTTGGTTTTTAGCCGGTAAACGCCTTCGCCATTGGACATATGACCATCAAGCACGAGGTTCCCGAATGCGGCAAGAAAGCGAGTGCGGATTTGAGCAAGCCAATGTGCGGCTCGGCCCGCGCGAGGATAATCATAATAGGCCCCGTCGCAGCGTTCAGCGATCCAGATTGCAGCGAGGCCGATATATTCCGACACGCCAAAATCGGCATAGGCGTTGCGCATCAAAACATGATCTTCGCGCCCGCGCCATTTGTCGCAATCGTAGAGCGACGGGAACATCGCTCCCGCACGTTCCTTCAGGTCATCGATGAAACAGTTAAAATCAAATGCGTCCTCAAAGGCGCTAATAGTCTTCAAAGCAGACAAACGCCCCTGTGGGATAGGAAACGGAACGTCCCATGCCAAATATCCTTCATAGTTGTATTGGAAATGCCCTCAGGCGAGCGGTTTCATTTCGCCGCTGGCTTCGGCCTCGGCCATAAACTCAGCGAGGATGTCCTCCGTCGATTTGCTCCGCACTGTTTCCGCTGTGATCAGCATCGCCATGCCACCAAGCCCGTCAGCGCGTAGTTTTGAACAAGTGTAAGACATGATGACCGAGATATGATCGAGCGTGCTTGATCTGCGAACGATGTCCTGAAACAGCACTGTCCACCATTCCATGCTGGCATCAATTTCGACCTCATCACCTTGGAGTATCGCATCACCGCGTTGGTTGATGATCTCATTGAATGCCGTACTTCCTTTTGCGGCGGGGTCATTCAGACAGGTGCGTAGTTTTTCACTCTCGACCCAGATCATGTCAGTGGGGCCATCTTCGGATGTAAAATAGAGGCCGCCCGCAACGAGGCCAGATTGGAATATTTCGCCTAAAAGCAGGCATTCGAGAGATGTGATGTCGGCAAGCGGAATCACCTGTTGAACGATAGTCGGTGTGTAATAATCAGCCATGATCGGCTCCTTGATATGAAAATGCCCCCGGCGGGTGGGCCGAAGGCGTTGTTGGTTTTTTAAAAGGTGTGACGAAACCATCAGGCCACGATGGCCTCAAACGGATCGACAATTTTGTGAATGGGTTGCGCTCTGCCCATCCACCGTTCGGGCCGGATGCAGCGCACCCAATCCGCAAAGCCGGGAATAAATCCAAGATCCTCGATAACATGCTGTTCGCCAATCAGCCTGACTGGCACGACCCGTCCGGTGGAGATGGTGATCGTCGCGCCAAAAAAGCGCTCGAGCATGAATATGCCCTCGGCATGGTGACGCAGCGCCCGGTGTCGGAAGTCAGCGGTGATCGATTTGCTCTCGTCGAACCATAGATGGAGCGCCAGATAGTCCTCCGGTTCCCCGCCCCACTTGCGAACCGATGAAAGTGAATGGTGATAGCAATGTCCCATGTCGGCCTCCTCACCATGTATCTTGGGAATATTTAGACGACATGTGCCGCTGGTTATATCCCAAGGTGATGGTGCGATCCGCCGTATCGAACCGAAACTCGCCAAAAGCGCCCTCATTATCCTCCCAGCCGTCATTGCTTTCTTCGAGCAGGTCATAAGCGAGGTTTTCAATGACATCGGTGATCGCCATGTCTTGGGCGTCTGGATCGGAGCTCGCAGGTTCGATGGATTCAATGTTGATGGCTGGGAGTCTGGCATCGGGCAGTCCGACAATGCCGGTATCGTCATGGGCGACGATCCCGTCGATCTGTCCACTGTCGCCATAGCCATCGAAAGCCACGATGACGAAGGCAATGCCGTGGCTGTGGAATATGTCGAACAGGGTGGTTTTGGCGATAGCTACCTTGTCCGCAATGGCCTCGCGCCGCAGCCTCGCATCCTCCTGCCATTTGTCATAATCAAATACATGATGTGGCCGTTGGATTTCCGGCAAGGCCGGTTCTATTGAAGTCATCATATCTCTCCAGCGCCGAACATCCGCATTGGGATGACAGCGCAAATATTGTTGGAAAAATGCCGGGACGACCAAAGCCGCCCCGGCAGTGCTGATCATTCAGCAGCAACAGCAAGCGGCTCGGGTTCGAGTTCCTCGTCTTCGGGCACGTCGTCACCGACATTGTCGTCATTGAGGAAAGCCGGCAGATCTTCGGCGGGTGCAGCATTGCCAACCGCTGCGATGTCATCGTCGAGCTGGGCGAGACGCAGCGGTTCGGGCAACCAGCCCGTGCCATCCAGCAGGCGCTCGGCTTCCTTCGCCATGTCGCCCTTTTTGAGATGATCGATCAGGCCAACCATTTCCTCACCACGCGCTTCGCGTACCGCTTCGAGGATGCGCGGCTTGGTGACACGACCGAGATAATTATCGACTGTCGGTTTCCAGCCATCGCTCACTATGTCGTGACCAATTGCGCGGGCGAGATGATCAGCAAATTTGATCCGCTTGCTGACCGTGTGCGCCGACACTTGCCCCTGATTGTAACGGTTGGTTGGTTCATAGAGCGCATTGACCGTAATCGACGTGCAATGCGCCAAAAGCTGCATTTGTTCAGCAAGCGCCAGCCTTGTCAGCACATCCCACAGGTCAAGGGGATCGCGTGGCAACAATACTGCCCACGCATCATGGCGTTCATCAATGGCCTTGGCGCAAGGATGCTCGCGCAAGCCCGGTGCCGCATTGCCAAAATAGGCATGTTTGGCGATGATCTCCACGCAGCCCGATGCTGAATGTGACGAAAAGGTCGATTGGCACAGCGCATGAAGCAAAGCGATGAACGCGGTGTCGGGAGCCTGTGCCAGCGCATTGCGTAGCGCTAGGGTGCGTTCGGCGGTTAGTTCACAAACCAGCCGGTCAGGCAGCGGACGAATGATATCATCCTCTTCCTCCACAGGTTCGGGCAATACTGGCTGGCCACCAATCGTAATGGTCGCAGTCTGCGAAGTGGCAGCACCACCCGCCGCCTCATCGCCGTCTTGCTCGACAACATCACTGGCCGGTTCATCTTCGGGCCGGACATAGCCGCGATCAATGCGCAGCTTGCCATTGCCGTCGAGTGTGATGAATACGCCTGCTCGCGCCATTTCAGCAGGATCGTAGAGTATTGGTCGGTTAATGAACGCGTCGATGGCGGTTTCGAGTTCGCCCAATCGTGCATTGACCTCTTCGGGCAGATCATCACCGCCGTCATATTGTTCGGTCAGCGCGTCGAACTCTTCGATGAGGCTATCACGCGCAACTTCTTCGGCTTCGGAGAGTGGATGAGATGCGCCCGTAATCCGCCGGTGCCCATGTTCATGGCCGTAGGGCAGGTCAATCGCAGCTTCGACCCATTTCCAGCCTTCGGCTGCGATGTCATCTGCCGCACCGCGCAGCTTGTCAGTCACAAGTTGATCGAGAAGTGTGGGATTTTGCATCCATCCACCATCGTCACGGTTGAACAGATCGCGCATGATGTAACCACCGGCGGCTTCGTAAGTGGCGATGCCAACAAATTGCGCACGGCGATCGCGCACATCGACACTGTCTTCGGTCAACATCCGCCGGATAGCATGAGGCTGGATATGCTGGCCAAGCCCAGAGTTCGCCCAGACATGCTCTTGCCGTGCATGATCGCTGCTGACGCTGAACGCCATCAACTGGTCGAGTGTCATCCCGTCCTCGCCGTATATATCGAGCAGGGTGCCTGACACAGAGGCGAGGCGCAGCCGCTGCTTGATGGTGCTGACGGGAGCAAAAAAACGTGCGGCGATTTCTTCCTCGGATGTGCCAGCGTCACGCAGCGCTTTGAAAGCCCGAAACTGGTCGAGCGGGTGAAGCGGCATCCGCATCGTGTTTTCAACTAACGAATCCTCCTCGGCACTGCCGCCTTGGCGGATCACGCAAGGGACGGGCTGGTTTTTCGCCATGCGCTTTGACTTCACCAGAAGTTCAAGCGCACGGAAGCGCCGTCCGCCGGCCGGGACTTCGAACTTGCCAGTGTCATTGCCCTCATTGTCCAGCACTGCGCGGACGTTCAGGCTCTGAAGCAGGGTCCGGCGGACAATGTCATCGGCCAACTCGCCGATGGAAACGCCGCACTTCACGCGGCGGACATTGGACTGGCTGAGCACAAGCCGGTCAAAGGGGATGTCACGCGAACGGCTGAGCGCGAGCTTGGGAACAGAACTTGCCATGATATATCTCCATGACGGGCAGCCGGGAGACTCTCTCTCGACCCTCACCCGTCACGAAACGTGAAGCCTTCCTCTTCCTCTCGAAACAGTCGCCACCAGTATGCGCGGCGCAAGCGCGTCATTCGCGGTCAAGTCCAACCGGAGCCGCGCAGCGGCCCAACAGGAACGGCACCCTTGCAAGGCGCGAAGCAGACGGACGTCCTGCGCCCGGGGCTGTGGGCCAGCGGGCGTCCGGCCATGAGCGACGCAAGAGTGCCAGCGGGTCAGCACAAAAAAGCCGCACCCTGCGCCGCGTTCACGCGGTCAGTGTGCGGCTTTGAAAATCCCGCTCATCTATATTGGGGAGTTGCGGGGTGTCCCCCGCTGAGGTGGGTATGGCGGAGACCGACAGGGCTCCAACTAGGGGGGAAACTTCCTCCCAACAAAATCAATGCAAATCATAGCGAAGAGAATCGTAGAATCGGCGAATTTCAGCACATTCACCGACATAAAAACCGACATAAATTTTGAAGGGCGCTTTAAGCCAAACAGCAAATATTATTTCTTTAGCAATTTCAAGTGGTTATTGGCGCGCCCGGAACGATTCGAACGTCCGGCCCTCAGATTCGTAGTCTGATGCTCTATCCAGCTGAGCTACGGGCGCGCAATGGAGCGGCGTTAGTCTGACAGCGCCGCGAGCGCAAGCCCCGTTGCGCCAAAAACATACTATGGCTAGACGGTGTGACGAATGGAGTTTGCCATGTACCCCCGTTTTTCCGCACTTTTACCGCTCATCCTGATTGCTGCCCCGATTGCCGGATGCGCAAATTCTATGGATTCGCCCTCGCTTGCGATCCGCCCTGCCGAAGCAGCAGCGGCAATTGATGCCGCGCAGCCAGCGGCGACCGTCACCCCGATCATCGTTGCAGAGCGTGTTCCGCTTGAAGCGGCAACACTTGCCCGCCTAGAAGTGAGCATGAATGCAGCACGTGCAAGCGTTGCGCCTTTTGCCAAGGCTGCCGAGCCAGCGCGGGCCGCCGTCGCAAGTGCGGCAGGCGCGTCAGTCAACAGCGAAGCATGGGTCGCGGCCCAGGTTGCCATATCACGGTTGGAACGCACGCGGGAGGCATCGGCAAATGCTTTGGCCGAAGTTGACGGATTACGGCGAGAGCTTGTCGAAAGCGGCAAAAATTTTGATCGTGACACCTTTGCAGCCATGCAAAATATCGTTTCCGGGATCGATTCAGATCAACGCGCGCAGGTTTCAGCGCTGCTTAACAGCCTCAAATCCCACTGATCGCGCCCTTATGTACTTGCGCATTGTGAACATAATGCGCGACGCCCATCTGATTACCCATTGACCAATTGGGATCAAGCTCACGCATGAATCGTGCGGGCCGCCCGCCCCACATTTGCCCGGTTGGCACGGTTTTCCCTGGCGTCAGCATCGCGCCCGCTGCCAGCATTGCGTGGCTTTCGATCACACAGCCATCCATTACGATGCAGCCAAGCCCGACAAGGCTTTTCGCGCGCACGGTGCAGCCATGAAGCATCGCCATATGGCCGACGAGCGCATCCTCTTCAATGATTGTGGGAAAGCCGATCATACCGCCCTTATCTGAATCGCAATGAATGACGGTGCCATCCTGAACATTCGACCGCGCGCCGATGCGGATCGCATTGACATCGCCGCGCAGCACACAATTA
The DNA here is from genome assembly GCA_038042405.1 of Pseudomonadota bacterium. GTDB lineage: Bacteria > Pseudomonadota > Alphaproteobacteria > Sphingomonadales > Sphingomonadaceae > Aquisediminimonas. The sequence goes on along the minus strand of JBBTEI010000118.1, from coordinate 2,588 downwards.
TACCAGATGCTCGCGCCCTCACCAATTTCGACATCGCCCATGATCCGGCACCCCGGCGCGATGAACGCGGTTTTATGGATTCGCGGCGTATGGCCGTTCAGCGTGATGATCGAAACGTCTTGCATCGCGCGACTATGGCTAGCGTTACCGCTGCAATCAATCCTGTTGTTTGATCTTGATGATCGAAAGAATGCTCGCATGATCATCGCCCCACGGCGAAAAACCGGGGCGAGGCTTTAGCGGCTCCCAGGATTGGGCGCGATCATAGGCAATCAAGCGCTCAATCGTTGCGGGATCAGGCGACATCGCCACCCAGATTGAGGCAGAATAGCGGAGTTTCTCGCCTGCCCTATCAGGGACATAGTTGCGGATGCGCGCGCTCCAGCCATTTGCTGCCGCCGCTGCGATCACAGGTGAGAGATCAAGATAGCGGTTTGAGATATGCACCATCAGCAGGCCGCTTGCCGAAAGATGTTTGCGGTAAGTCGCGAAAGCTTCGGTCGTCAGCAAGTGCATCGGCACTGAATCCGACGAGAAAGCATCGACCGCAAGAACATCCGCACTGTTGGCGGGTTCACCAGCTAGCATGATCCGCGCATCGCCAACCGCGACGTCGCCCTCCGGCAAACAGCGCGAGAGGAAGGTGAAGCGACTTGGATCGCGCGCCAGCGTTACGATCACCGGATCAATTTCATAAAAGCGCCAAGTTTGGCCCGGTTTGGCATAGCAGGCGAGTGTGCCCGAACCGAGGCCAACGACGCCAATGCGCGCCTTTTCGCCAAATAGCACGGGTGCCGCGCGCATCGCCAATCCGACGCCAGAATCCGGCGCATAATAGCTGGTTGGCATCATTTCGCGCGCTACCGTGCCGCGATTTTGAATGCCGTGAACCGTCGTGCCGTGAACAAGCGTGCGGACATCCTTGCTGTTGCGTAGCGAATAAACCCCAAAGAAGCTCCGCGTCATCTGCCCCGGCTCCGCCGAAAGCGAAAGCTTGTTCCACCCACCAAGACACAGCATCAGCGCGACAACTGCGCCTGTATAGAGCCAACGATTGCCAAGGCTGGCCACCGCAAGCCCGATCAGCACAAATGATGTGACCATAGCCGCAGTCCGCGACACAGGCAGGCCAAATCCGCCCTGCCCGATCATCGAGATGAAGAACAAAGCGATAAGGCCGAAGCGGATGATCCGCGCGGCGCGGCTGTCAGCGGCCCAGAAGCGCTTCGCCCATTCAAAAATCGCAGGCGGCGCAAGGAGCAGCGCCGAAGCCGCAAGCAGAATCGGATGTTCATAAGTCCAATCGAAAATCAGCGGAGCCGCGAGCGCACAGAACAGGCCGCCAATCACACCGCCAACCGACATCGCGAGATAAAAGCGTGTTAGATGTTCAGGCTCTGGCCGCCGCGCGAACATCGCGCTGTGCAGCGCAACCGACACGATGAACAGATTGGCAAGCGACGCAAACGCGAACGCCACCGGCCAGCTTGTTGTATCGGCAAACACCCCGCAGGCCGCGAACAACAGCGCAAATGGCGCAAGCCGTGTTAGGACATCGGCCAGCCTCCGGTTCGCAGCAAAAGCCACCGAAAAACTCAGCAGATACAGCCCAAGCGGCACCACCCAGAGCAGCGGCATCGCAACAATATCCGTCGTCAAGTGCAGGCTCGTGGAGAGCATTAGGCCTGACGGCACCGCCGCAAGGATGATCCAATATGCCACCCGCTTACGGTCTGGCAGCGGCGATGCTGGCGCTTGTGCCACCGCTGCAACTTCGCCTTTGGGCAAAACCACCGCACACAGCGCGACAAGGATCATCAGCGCGACATAACCACACGTCCACAAAGCACTTTGCTGGGCCACCGCAAGCAGCGGCTCAACGATCAATGGATAGGCAATCAAGCCCCCAAAACTGCCAAGATTTGACGCAGCATAAAGCGGATATGGATCGCCCCCGCCCGAAAGCGTAAACCAGCGCTGCATCAGTGGTGCCTGCGCGGCGACCACAAAAAACAGCGGCCCAATCGATCCAAGCAACAGCATCGGCACCCACAGAAACGGATTGGCATCCGCCGGCGGATTGCCCGCCGCAAGCCCGATGGGGAGCATCAGTGCTGCGACCAAAAACGCCGCGATATGGATCACCGCCTGCTTACGCGGCGCAAACCGCCCAAGCCAGTGTGCATAGGCATAACCGCCAAGCAGCAGCGCCTGATACACCAGCATTGCCGAATTCCACACCGCAGGTGCACCGCCAAGCCGGGGCAATGCCATCCGCGCGATCATCGGCTGAACGAGAAACAGCAGGAACGAGCCTGCACAAATTGTTGCAACAAAGCGGAATTTTGATCCCGCCTGAACAGTATCAACACTCGTCACAGATACGCTTGCCATAAATTCTCCGCACGGCTGAACGGCTCTGCATTAGGGCAAAGGCGTAAGGACATGGTTAACAAGGGCTAAAAATTAGCATAGTTAACAAGCGGGGTCGGCGCTTCAATTTTGTAAGTGATGTGCTGTTTAAGGGGACTACCTGTTTAGTCCCGGCATTTGATGGGTTGGGTTGAGGGTAAATCTGTTTGGCTCGG
>JBBTEI010000117.1:10976-14443 GCA_038042405.1 Pseudomonadota bacterium | reverse complement strand
GCTAGCGAACAAGCCAAGCCCCGCATCAAGTGCGGGGCGACGATAATAGGTGGCAGGATTCGCTAAGAAGGTTGCCGTTTGGGCGGTGAGCAGTGAGACCTGAAAGCTGCCATCTATTTAGTGCGCTGTCACCGCCATTTCATTTTCAAGCTAGGCTGGCGAGCTTCAATTTATCGCTCTATATGAATGAGAAGAATTTACGGGGACATAATAAGGCATGGTTTTTGGAAGCAGTCTCAGCGCGGCAGACAACAAACGCCTCTTGAACCTATGCAAGCAGGCCGTAAAATTTTTCAACGCTAGTGATTGGCAATTGCTGGATTTGATGACCGGCAACACTAAGCTGATAAGTGGCCATGGTCGCTTGCTACGCAGTCTGAGCTTTGGTGATGACGACTATGAAGGGAATGTCCATCGGGCGCTTTTCAATGTTGTAGAACATAATCCCGCAAATCTTCAAATCGTTGAAGATTTTGCATCCGAACGCTATGGTGGGTCGGCGGAAAACATATCGACAGCTCTTAGCAAGTCCCGCCAAATTTCCTTCACACCTAGTGTGTTCGAAGTACCAGAAGAGAGTGTGGATGCAGCGTTAGTCGCGGTGATGACCCCATTTCAGCCTCAGTTTGAGCCAGTTTTCTTAACGATACGGGATGCCGCTTTGCAATGTGATCTTGTAGCGGTCCGGGCAAAAGACATCTGGCAGCACTCGGTGGTCATTCAGGATGTTTTTAGCCTAATTTTCCGTTCGCAGATCGTGGTATGTGATTTCACAGGAAAGAACCCCAACGTATTTTATGAGGCGGGTATCGCCCATACACTCGGAAAGCATGTCGTTCCTATTACACAGGCGGAAGCGGATATACCCTTTGACTTGAGGCATCACCGCTTTTTGCCTTACCTCAACAATGAGGAAGGTCGAGCAGAGTTTCGGCCCCAGCTAGCTTCAAGATTTCGATCTCTTGTCTAGGCCAACCGGTGCCTGCGAACAGCGAATGCATAACGTCTGACATAATCGTCGGTGAACCGAAAGCTGTCATTCCGTACTCCTCCCACCTTCAGACATCCGAACATACCGCTGCCTACGCCCTCAAACAAAACTATACGGATCAATATCCACGTTCACGCGCACGCCGCGCGGCCATTCGAGCGCGCCGAGCCAGTCGCGGATGACATCTTGTACATCAAGCGCGCGGCGGGAGTGGATGAGGAGGCGCATCCGGTGCCGCCCGCGTAGCATCGCGAGCGGGGCGGGGGCGGGGCCGTAGACCTGCATCCCCTCCACCTTGGGCGCGGTGCGGCCAATCAGGGCGGCGGCATCTTGTGCTTCTTTCAAGGATTCTGATGAGACGATGATCCCGGCAAAACGCCCAAACGGCGGCGCGCCAGCATCCTTGCGTGCTTCGGTTTCGGCGGCATAAAAGGCTTCCGAATCACCCGATACCAGCGCGCGGATCACGGGCGCATCGGGTTCATGCGTTTGGACGAACACCCGCCCCGGCTTTGCCCCGCGCCCTGCTCGTCCCGCAACTTGAGCGATCTGCTGAAAACTGCGCTCTGCCGCGCGAAGGTCTCCGCCTTGCAGGCCAAGATCAGCATCGACGACGCCAACCAGCGTCAGATTGGGGAAATGATAGCCTTTCGTCACCAACTGCGTGCCAATCACGATATCAATATCGCCAGCCTCCATCCGCCCGACAAACTCCGCCGCCTTGGCCGGAGACCAGAGCGTGTCAGACGTTACGACCGCGCGCCGCGCCTCTGGGAAGAGCAGCGCGACTTCATCGGCGATCCGCTCAACACCGGGGCCGCACGCGACCAGCGCATCCTCCTCATGACACTGCGGGCAGGCGCGCGGCGGTGGCATGGCGTGGCCGCAGTGGTGGCACTGGAGCCGCTGGATCAGGCGGTGTTCAACCATCCACGCGGTGCAATTGGGGCATTGGAAACGGTGGCCGCAGTGGCGGCACAGCGTGAGCGGAGCAAAGCCGCGTCGGTTGAGGAAGAGCAGGCTTTGCTCACCCTTTTCAAGCGTCTCGCCCATCGCGGCAACGAGGCTGGGCGCGAGCCAGCGGCCGCGTTCGGGCGCATCCTGCGTCAGGTTGAGCGCAATGATCTCGGGCATCTCCGCCACCCCGTAACGCCCCGGCAGCTTGAGCTCGCTATAGCGGCCAAGCGCCACCTGCTGCCGCGTTTCAATCGCTGGCGTTGCGGTGGCGAGTACAATCGGCACGCCTTCAAACCGCGCGCGCATTACGGCGACATCGCGCGCGTGATAGCCAACGCCTTCCTCTTGCTTGAAGCTCGTTTCATGCGCCTCATCAACGATGATCAGCCCGAGATTGCGGTAGGGCAGGAACAGCGCCGAGCGCGCACCGACAGTGACGAGCGCTTCGCCGTGCGCAATCGCGCGCCACGCCCGCCGCCGCTGTGACTGGCGCAAATCGCTATGCCACGCGACCGGGGCATGGCCAAAGCGCGCCTCAAATCGCCGCAGAAATGGCTCAGTCAACGCAATTTCGGGGAGCAGGACGAGCGTTTGCTTGCCCGCCTTGAGCGCCGCCGCGATGGCCTCAAAATACACCTCAGTCTTGCCCGAGCCTGTTACCCCGTCGAGCAGCACCGGGGCAAAGTTTCTCGCTTCCACCGAGTCCACCAGCCAGTCGGCGGCGGCGCGTTGCTCGTCGGAGAGTGCCGGGTGATGATGGTCAGGATCGGGCGGGATGAACGGCGTATCAAGCTGCACCGTCTGGCCGATCAGCATCCCGGCCTTGACCATCCCGCGTATGACTGCGTCCGAGACATCAGCAATCGTCGCCAATTCGCGGATCAGCCCTTGGCGCTCACCGATGCGCTCGACGGCTTGGGCACGCTGAGTGGTGAGCTTGTCCGGCACTTTGTCGGCCAACCGATATTCAACGACGCTAGGGCTGCCCTCAAGTGCGGAGGCTGAAGACAGCACCATCCGCAGCACGGCAGCCGGGGGCGACAGATAATAATTGGCCGTCCATTCGATCAACCGCCGCAGTGGTGCACCAATCGGCGGCACATCAAATGTGCTGAGCAGATTGCGCAGACGGTTGTCGCCGACCTCACCCGCGCTTGGCATGTGCTCGGCTTCCCAGACGACCCCGATCAACTGGCGCGGCCCGAGCGGGGCAAGCACGATGCTTCCCGGCGGGGCGGCCATGCCATGCGGAACACGGTAATCAAGCGGGCCAAGCGCTGGATTGAGGAGGAGGACACGGGCGCGGGACATATAGCCGTCATAGAGCCACGATGGCTTTTGAGGGAGGAGATTTTGCGTCCGTGGCAAGATGGCGTTACAGGCAACGCAAATCTTGCAAAGAAAGCCCATCCCCATGAAATTCTTCGTTGATACCGCCGATACCAAGGACATTGCCGAGCTTGCCGCAACCGGCTTGCTCGACGGCGTAACCACCAACCCTTCGCTGATCCACAAATCG
>JBBTEI010000117.1:0-10966 GCA_038042405.1 Pseudomonadota bacterium | reverse complement strand
CAAATCGGGCCGCGATTTTATGGAGGTGACGAAAGAGATTTGCGCACTGGTTGATGGGCCTGTGTCCGCCGAAGTTGTCGCGCTTGATCATCCGACGATGATGAAAGAGGCCGAAATCCTGCGCAAAATCGCGGATAATGTGTGCATTAAGGTGCCGCTGACGATTGACGGCCTCAAAACGTGCAAGGCGCTGCGCGGCGACGGCACGATGGTCAATGTCACGCTCTGTTTTTCGGCCAATCAGGCGCTGCTCGCGGCCAAAGCCGGCGCAAGCTTCATTTCGCCGTTCGTCGGACGCCATGATGATAATGGCTTTGACGGGATGGCGCTCATTTCCGACATTCGCCTTATCTATGACAATTATAATTTCGCAACTGAGATCCTCGTCGCCAGCGTGCGGCATCCAATTCATGTGCTTGAATCGGCACGGATTGGCGCGGATGTGATGACCGCGCCGCCCGCTGTTATCAAAGCGCTGTTCAACCATGTGCTGACCGAAAAGGGCATCGCCGGATTCTTGGCCGACTGGGAAAAGACCGGGCAAAAAATCGGGTGAAATGAGCGAAGTCGTCAGCAATTGGTCAGCGCACCTGCGCGATAATCGCCGGATGTCACTCCATACGGTGCGTGCTTATGAGGCGACCGGGCTTCGGCTGATCGCGTTTCTTGCCGAACATTATGGCGGCGCGCCTGATCTTGCCCGTGTTGAAGCCTCTGACCTGCGCGCATTTCTCGCGGCGCGGCGTGGCGACGGGATCGGCAACGCCAGTGCTGCGCGCGAACTTTCGGCGGTGCGTAGTTTCCTGATTTTTGCGGGCGGTGAGGATGCAATGCCCCGCATCAAAGGGCCGCGTGTCAAAAAAGGTCTGCCTCGCCCCGTTTCGCCAAGCGAGGCTTTAGCACTTGCTGACGATGTATCCGAACAGGCAAGCGACGCGTGGATCGCCGCGCGCGATTGGGCGGTGCTGCTGCTGCTATACGGCGCTGGCATGCGGATTAGCGAGGCGCTTGGGCTGACGGGTGATGTGCTGCCGCTCGGCGAAGCGATGCGCGTCACCGGCAAGCGCGATAAAACACGGATCGTGCCGCTGCTTGCTGCTGTGCGCGAAGCGGTTGCGGCTTATGTTGCGCTCACACCCTACCCGCCGAGTGGCGATGCGCCACTGTTCAGAGGTGCGCGCGGTGGGCCGCTCAATCCAGCGATTATCCGCCGTTCGGTGCGCGCCGCACGCAGCCGTCTCGGCTTGAGCGAGCGGACAACCCCGCACGCGCTACGCCACAGCTTTGCGACGCACTTGCTCGCGGGCGGTGCTGATCTGCGTTCGCTTCAGGAACTGCTCGGCCATGCGAGCCTCACCTCAACACAAATCTACACCGCCGTTGATACCGCCTACCTGCTCGACGTCTATCAAAACGCGCACCCGCGCGCTTGAGCGGCTACTTCTTCGGTTTAACGAATTTGAGCGTCATCCGGTCACTTTCGCCAATTGCTGCATATTTTTCGCGGTCTTTGTCGCCCAGACGATAGACCGGCGGCAGCGTCCAAACGCCGTCAGGCCAGGCGTGCGTATCCTTGGGATTGGCGTTGATATCGGACTCGCCCACCAGCTTAAACCCAGCCTTGGTCGCAAAACCGATAACTGAGCTTTTCTTCATGTAGCCGCTCTTTTCCTCAAGCGCGCTATCCATGCTTTCAGGCAGACGGTGCTCGACAATGCCAAGGACACCACCTGGCTTGAGCATAGCATAAATCTGATTGAATGCAGTTTGCGCGGCATCAGTCCCGCCGAAGCGCCAGTTATGAACATTGCGGAAGGTGAGCGCGACATCGGCGCTCCCCGGAGCCACTGGCGTGCCTGCATCCTTGATCGGGAAGTTGGCGCGCTTGACCTTACCGTAAAGCGCTGAATCGCCATCGAGTTTCTTAGCAATACTATCTGCGCCGCGACCAACGGGGGAGGCTACGGTGTAGCTGCCCTTTGCGCCAAGATAGGGTGCCAAAATTTCGGTGTACCAGCCACCTCCGGGATAGAGCTCAACCACATTGTCGGTTGGTTTGACACCAAAGAAAGCAAGCGTTCCAACCGGATTGCGATATTTATCGCGCGCTTTGTTGATGTCGCTGCGATGGGGTGCAGCGACTGCCGCTGCAAGTGATTGATTTGCAACAGTTGGGCGGGCTGTAAGCATCGGCGTAGCAACAACAGCGGTTGCCGCGATAGCCGAGGCAATCATGATGGACGTGCGCATTTCGGGAGAGACCTCGCAAAGTTAATTCGTTCACCTATATTGGGTACGCGGAGGACAAGATGCAAGCAGGCTATTGGAGTATTTGTGGCGCGGCCGTCGCCGTAGCTGCGCTTGCGAGCTATGCGGATCACAGGCGTTCGCGGCGCAGCGATCCCAACAAAGTGGGCTTCATGCCTTGGCCGCTGATCATGATCCTCGCAATGCTATCCGCCGTAGTATTGGCGGCACTTGCGCTCAAGACGGACTAAGCACCGCCGCGACAAAGGCCGCGCCGCCGTCACTTGCATGGTCAAGGAAGAGCGACGGTTCAATCAGTTCAAGCTCCATCAAGTAAAATTCGCCATCCTCACCGCGCACCATATCAACGCGGGCGTAGGTGAGCGGGCCGGGTGCTGCTGTTAATGCAGCTTCCGCAAGGTTAAGCGCTGCAACGGGCGCATCAACCGTCACTTCACGCCCGCCAAATTGTTCCTGCACGCGGAAATCGCCTTGTTCGGGGATTTTGAGGATGGCGTGGCTGAACTGTCCAGCGAAATAGAAGAGCGAAAACTCGCCCTCGCGCGCGATCATCGGCATCAGCGGCTGGATCAGCATTTCACGCTCAAGCACGTCAAACGGAATCGGGTCATTCGGGCCAAGCCGATACGTGCCGTCCGCCCCGCCCGAAATCGTTGGTTTGATCACGAGCGTATCGACGCCGAACGCAGCACGCGCGGCATCTACATCACCCCGCGTCAGGCGATGGGCAAGCTGGCTCGGCACAATCGCGACGCCCGCCTCTTCAAGATCAAACAGATAATCCTTATTGGTGTTCCACCGCAGCGTCGCGATTGGATTGGCGAACCTCAAACCAGCCGCCTCCCAAACGTCAAGCAAGTGGAACCAGTGAACAGGGTCGCGCTGATATCCCCACGCCATCAGCGGCAATATCAGGTCAAAGCCCGAAAGATCACCCGCGTCATTCCACGTCGCAAGCTCCGCAATGCCTCCAAGTAGCGCGCGGTACCGCTCGGCCACGGGTTGCCAATGCTCTTCATACCCCGGATCTGGGGTTAGGATGCACAATCTATCCATCAATCTTTGCCCTTGCGGTGCCAAGTAACCGGCCATAAGCCCAACCAATTCCAATCAAAGCGCCGCCAAGCCCAAGGAATGAGAAAACGCGCAGCAAGCCCTTTAATGCGCTTGCGTCAATCAGGAATACCTTGAGCGTCACCAGTGTCAGCAAGGCAAGCCCTGCGATCCGCAGCCAACTCGCTTCACGCCGAAGCCCCTGCCATAGCCAGAGCAGCGAAAGCCCCAGCAAGGCCGCCGAATAAGCGTAATTTTCCTCGCGCGACAATTCAGGCGCATCAAGCAGCGCGCCCTGAAATATCTGGCGGACGGCGGCGATCACCATGATCAGGCCAACGCCAAGCGCGCTGTAGTTCAGCATTCGCGCAAACCGTAAAAGCACCCCTTGCCGTGCGAAATACCACAGCAAGCCAGCGGTCAGGCCGAGGTGAACCACCGCAAAATTGGCAATCGGGATGCCCCCGACATTTTGCGTTACGAGCAGCGGATTGAGCAGCAGCAGATCAAACCAGACAAAGCGGAACAGCCCGAGGCAAAGCGGCACCAGCGCATAACGCTGCCAAAGCGCTCCCCGCGCGAACATCAACGCCGCGACACCGAACAGCAATTGTGTAATCACTGCGCGTTCAGCAAAGCCAAGCGCAGTGAAGCGATCAGCCTCGCCAATCGCCAGTGGTTGTTTGGCAAATGTATAAACCGCCGCCGCCGCGAGCGCCGCAGTGCCGCCGACCGCTAATCGCTGCGCCAACACCGTGAGCGGGTAACGCGACTGCCAAAGACCAGCGCCGAGCAAGAGTGCTGGCAGCGCAAGGCCAATCGCCGCATCGGTCAGGAGTGGCAGAGCCCCAAAATGAAGCGTCTCGCCGAGCACGGATTGCCCGAAAATCTGCATGAACGGCAGCAGCGGCTTCAGCGCGGCCAAAGCACCCGTGACGAGTACCGCCTCAACCCCGTAGCGCGGCAGTGGCAATGACACGCGCGAGGCCAGTAGCATCGCCGCGATGGCCGCCAGCACGGGCAAATGCCAAAGTTCGGGCACCAGCGCGAGCAGCAGTGCAAGCCCAAATGCAAGCACCATATAGCGAAGCGGTTGATCACTATATTTTCTGCCTGCGTGGAGCCAGGCCATTGCCGCGAGTAACAGCCCCGGCCCGACAATATGCGTTGCAATCGGGCCAAGCGGCGGGATAGCTCCATCTGCAAACACGGCTTGGCCAAGCGCGGGATAGCGCACCAGCCCTGCGATCCAGTAAAGTCCGGCAAGCGCAACGCCGCCAAGGCTTGCCGCGATAATTGCCCGGTCGCCAGAGCGCCGCCCCCATGCCGCCAGCGCAACGGCAAGCGTGAGCGTTGCGGTCATCACAAGGTCGACATCAAACCAATGCGACGCCGCGCCAAGGCCGAGTAGTGCGGCCAGCACCGCCCCACCAAAATGGGCAATGTCAGGGGGCAAAATCGTCCGGGCGGCATCGCGCGCGCGCCTGCTTAGCAACATCAGCGGCACGGCACTGATCGCCATCGCGGCACCCCAGCCAAAATCACCGAGCAAAGCTTGCCCGCTGATCCGCGCCGCAAACAGAGGTGCAACGCTGCCACCAAGCGCCAGTATCGCCCACCACGGCTTGCCCGCGTCGCTGCGCGCCAACACATGCCCCGGCACCGCGAACAAAAGTGTCGCGCCAACCGTGATCCACGGCGCAAAGGGGCTGCCCGCATCAAATGCCGCCAATAGCAGCACGGTAACGAGCGCAAGCGCGGCAAGCGGCGCAGGTGCCAGCCGCGCGTCACGCCACGCCAGAAACAGGCTCGCCGCCGAAAGCAGCGCATACATCAGCCAAGCACTCAGCCCGAATTGAAGAAGCGGCGCGAACAGCGCGAGTTGAACAAAGCCAGCGACCATCGGGATCAAACGAATGCGCTGATCACTCGAACCGCTGCGGGGCACCACTAATGTTGCGCCAAGCGCGACGACGACGATGAAGAACCCAAGCGCCGGGTTGGCCTCGGCAAACCCGCCAAACATAAGGCCAAGCGACCAAATCGCACTCCCCCCGGTTGCCGCGAGTGCCAGCCATAGCCAGCCGCGATGCACCGCGAGCGCAAACAGTCCTGCCATCAAGAGCCCAAGATAAATCAGAACCGGCGTCACATTTTCATTTGCCGTCCCCGCAACATAGGGTGCGGCAAAACCACCGATCAGCCCCATGATCGCGGTCGGCGGCCCGTGTCGCAACGAAAGCCCAAGCGCAACCGCCGTTACGACAACCATCAGGGCGAACGCCGCGATTGGCCCGATCAGACCGTATAGCTCACTCGCCATATAGAGCGTGCCATAAAGGCTTGCGATGCCAGCACCCGCAAGCGACTGGCCAACACGTTCGTCACTCGCAAATTTTGGAATGCGGCGCGCGGCCTCGCTCGCGCCAAGCAGCGCGGCACCAAGGAGGGCGGCAAGCACGCAGCGCACCCCCGGCCCAAGCAGCCCCATTTCAATCGAGTAGCGCACGAGAAAAAATCCAGCGAGGATCAGCGCAATGCCGCCAATCCAGATTGGCAGCTTGCCGCCGACCACTGCCTCAAACCGCTGGCCTGCTGTGAGCCGTTCAACTTCGGCTTCTCGCTCATAAACCAGGTCTGGCAGCGGTTCAGGCGTTACGGGGGCCTGCTGCCACGGCGAAACCGGCGCAGCACTTGCCACCACTCGTACGGGGGCGTTTATGCGCGGCGCTATGATGGCTTCGGGGATGACTTCGGGTGACTCAGGAGCATCGGGTGGTATATCTGCCGCCGCCACAGCCGGGCGCGTGTCCGCCGCATTCTCGATCCGGTCAAGCCGCCTGATCAGCGTTTCAACCAGCCGTTCAAGCGTAACAATCCGCGATGACCGATTGGCCAGCGCGATCATGACCCCAACCAGCATAAAAAATAAAATGATTGTCATGAACGCCCCTTAACTAGGCCAGCATAGCTGACATGTATGAAGCGAGTGTCAACCGCCAAGCCTCAAAAATGCAGTTGTGGATTGCAACCGAATGTGACATTCGATCAAGCAATTGCCGCTTTAGGAGTCCTTACCCATGATGCTATTTGGTGCCCCCGTTTCGCCGTTCGTTCGTAAGGTTCTCGCCTATGCTGCGGAAAAAGGTATTGATCTGCCACTGACTCCGGTTGGCCTCGGCGACCCCAATCCTGAATTTCTGGCGGCCAGTCCCTTCAAGAAAATGCCTGCATTCACCGACGGTGATTTCAAGATTTCGGATTCAACAGCGATTGTGACCTATCTTGAGGCCAAGCACCCCGAACCCGTGATGATCCCGGCCGATCCTGCGAACCGCGCACGCGTGATCTGGTTCGATGAATTTGCCGATACGATCCTAACGGGTGCAGCCGGGCCAATCTTTTTCAACCGGATCGTGATGCCGAAATTTATGGGTCAGGAAGGCGATCTTGCGGCTGCGGCAAAGGCCGAAACCGAAGCATTGCCGCCTGTACTCGATTATCTTGAAGGCGTCATTCCTGCCTCGGGTTTCCTCGTTGGCGATGCGTTCAGCCTTGCCGACATCGCGGTCGCCAGTCCGTTCATAAACGCTGAACATGCCGGCGTTAAACCAAGCAGCGCCAAATATCCCAAGCTCACCACCTGGATTGCCGAAATGCACGCGCGCCCAAGCTTTTCGACATGGATCAGGCGTGAACGCAAAATGCTCGGGTTTGGCTGAACCTAGCCCGGATCAAACGCCTCGATAATCGGGCACGCGCCACCTTTGCCTGAGGCGCAGGTCGCGCGGAGCCGTTCAAGGGCTGCGCGCGAAGCTTCGAGTTCATGGATTTTGGTATCAAGTGCGGCGATCCGTTCGGCGGCCATCGCGTGGATGCGCCTGCGATCTTCGGTACGGTCAAGGGCAAGCAATTCGGTGATTTCCTCAAGCGTGAAGCCTGCACCTTGCGCGCGGCGGATGAAGCGCAGGCGACGCAAATCATCGGGGCCATAGTGGCGCACCGCGCCAATGGCTATCGGCACCTGTAAAAGCCCGCGCCGCTGATAATAGCGCACCGTCTCAACCCCGACATCAACCGCCTTCGCCAGCCCGGCTATTGTCATCGCGTTTTTCATGCTTGACTCCGTACTATGGTACGGCTGCTATAACGTGATTCGCCAGTTGGCACCACAGGAGAAAACCAATGTCAAATCCGGTAAAAGCCAAGCCAGCACCAGCCCCAGTAGCGGCTGCATCCCAGCCAAAGCGGAGCACCTGCCGCTGCAATCCATGCACCTGCGTGGATTGCCAGTGCTAAGCTGATCAAGTGCTAAGTTGATAAAAACGGTGGGGACAGCGCAAGCCATCCCCACCGCCAGTGTTACAACGACGTCGATGGGACGGCGGCGCTGCCTTTAGCTGTCAGTTTGGAAGCAACAACCCGTTCGAACGTCTCGACATATTTGGGATGTTCAGTGCCCATCATCTTGTCCCAAAAGCGGAAGTAAAACCCGTAGTTATGGTTGAAGCTACCCGAATGGTGCATATCATGATGCGTCGTTGCGCTGATCCACGCGGTCAGCGGCGTTTTTAGCCACCAACGCGGATGAAGCTCTACCCCTGCATGCGCCATCACATTGCGGATGATCTGCAGATTAAGGAATGTGAACATCACCCACGGTGGCGTCGGCACAAAAAATTGCCAGATTGGAAAGAAGATCGCCATTACAAAAGCCTCTGGCATCGCAAAGGCGTAAGCGGTGAATGGCGTCGGCGTCACAGTCTTGTGATGGAAGCGGTGGAATGTTTTGAACAGGCGCGGATGGTGCATCATCCGGTGCGCCCAGTAAAAATAAGCATCGTGCGCGATGACGATCGCAATTAGCAGGCCAATCCCCGGCAACCAGCCCATATCGCGGTCAAATGGCTGAAGCACATCGGTTTTGCGCCCCCAGATGACGAGAACGGTGATCAGCACATAGACTAGGCACGTTTGAAATGAGGCGACCAGTTCGCGCTGGATATCCGCGCGGGTTGCTTCACGCACTTGGATTTTGCGACTGGCCAATTGTGTGCGCCGCATCATCCAGACGATCCCAGCGAACAGGCTGGCCGCAATGATGTAGCGACCGAAATCAAAGGCGAAGGCGTGCAATCCGTGATCGCGCAAGATTTCCAAAGGGAGGAGAAGATCATTCATAAGGTCGGTTCCATTTTCAAATACCGCCTCCCCCTTGGCGGCTTCACGCCAATTACACTCGCTCGGGTTCAATTCCGGCTAGCCGATTTCGGAATCGGCTAGGTAGAGGCGGCACGATAGGCGCTTGGCGTCATCCCTTCGGATTCGCGGAAAGCGCGGTTGAACGGGCCGAGCGAACCAAAACCGGCGTCGAGCGCAATGGTCAGGATTGGCACGTCTTTCTGGCTCGGATCGACCAGCGCGGCCTTAACCTCGGCCAAGCGATAGCCATTGAGGAACGCGGCAAAATTGCGGTAGCCAAGCTGGCCATTAATCAGGCGGCGGAGGCGATACTCCTGTTCACCCAATTGGGCGGCCAGCGCAGCAATCGTCAGTGTTTCATCGCGATATCCGCGCTCAGTTGTGATGTACGTTTGCAGCCGGCTGGCGAGCGCTGTCATCCACGGCTCATCGACTTTGGGCTCAAGCGCAGGTTTAGCGGGTGCAACAGCGAAAAATTCGATCTGGCGTATGCCAAACATTGCGCCGCACAGCGTACCTGTCAGCACTGCAATGCCCATCTCAATCGCCATGCGCAGCGTTTCAGGCGCGCGGTCATTGTTGATGAAAATTTCGGCGGCGTTGGTGAAAATTACAAAAATGCCCACAGACCAGATCAGTTGTGCGCGCAAGCGACGCCGCGTTTCAATCAAATCACCTGTACGCCCGCGCCACGCCGTCCACAGACCCGCAATCGCCACCCCAAAGCTGATTATCCGCATCATCAACCCTGCTACTAAGAGGAACGGTGTGCCGCGCGCAAACAGGCTATGTGCCACAGCAAGCAAGAATGGGGGCACCAGCACAATGATCCAACTTGGCAGATCAATCCGGGTTTCATCGTCAAACCAGGTGCGCGCGAACAACCAGAATGATCCCGGCACGAGCGCTGACCCAAAGATCAGAATCCAATTGACTGCGATTCCATAATCCGCCGGCCCTGGCACAGTAGCAAGGACATGCGCTATGATAGAAAGCGTCATCATCACAGCAATCCGCGCAGGCAGCACATTACGGTAATCGCGGTACAGCAGCCAACTCCACAGCAGCAGCAACGCCAGCGAACCGCCGCGCGCCATCATATCAAGATCAGCAAAATCAAGCATCGCCGCCGTGAGTGCCAGAGCAACTCGGTGCGGGCAAGCCTAGCCCAAAATCTTAGCTTTGCGCGGGCATCAATGCCTCATCAATCGCCTTGCCCCGCAGATAGGCGGGGCGTGCACATATTCCTGCCCAATAGGCCTCAAATGCCGGGCGCTTCTCGATTGAGCCAAACGCCAATCCCCAGCCAATCTGCGATCCAACATAAACATCAGCGGCGCTAAACCGATCCCCCGCGATATATCTTTTGCCAGCAACCGCCGCCTCAAGCCCATCCATCGCATCACCAAAATCGCCGTAGCCCGCCATCATTTTCTTGTCTGCGGGAACGACAAAGCCAAGCGCCCTATTGGTGACCGCCTGTTCAAGCGGGCCTGCGCCGAAAAACATCCAGCGGTAATAATCGGCGCGGTGTGCAGCCTCTGGTGCCAGCCCTGCATGGGGAAACGCATCGGCCAGATAGGCGCAAATGGCGGCGCATTCGGTGATCACCCTGTCGCCATGTTTGATCGCGGGCACTTTGCCCATCGGATTGATCGCAAGATATTCGGGTGCTTTCATCGTCGTGCCATAATCAAGCAGCACCTGTTCATAGGGCGCGCCAACCTCTTCAAGCATCCAGCGCACAATCTGTCCGCGCGACATCGGGTTGGTGTAGAATGTTAGCGCATCGGCCATCGGGGTGTCCTTTTTGAAGTCTTGTTGCGTCATGGTATAGGCGCAGGAAATTAATTTGGGAGTCATTTGCCATGCCAGCACGTCTTGATGAAACTGAAAACTGGGTGCGCTCAACCCAGATGAACAGGCGCGCTGCGATGACGGGGACAGTCGCGGTGGTTGGTTACGCGATGGCGGCTCAACCCATTAGCGCCGCCGCCATCACCACCGATGCAGTCGGGCTTGAGACCGGAATGGTCAGCTTCAAAACGGGCGATATCATGATGGGCGCCTATCGCGCCAAACCAAAGGGCAAGCCCAATGCGCCCGTGATCATCGTTGTGCAGGAGATTTTCGGCGTTCACGAATGGATTCGCGATATCGTCCGCCGCCTTGCCAAGGCAGGCTATTACGCGATCGCGCCTGATCTCTATCAGCGGCAGGGCGATGCCACCAAGGTGACTGATTTCAAACTGTTAATCGGCAATATCGTTTCCAAAGTGCCTGACGCTCAAGTGATGGGTGATCTTGACGCGCTCACAGCCTTTGTCGGCGGCGACGGCGGCAATACCAAGAAAATCGGCATCACCGGCTTTTGCTGGGGCGGCCGGATCACATGGCTTTATGCCGCGCACAATCCCAAGGTGAAGGCGGGCGTCGCCTGGTA
>JBBTEI010000116.1:16280-21830 GCA_038042405.1 Pseudomonadota bacterium | reverse complement strand
TTACTCTCTTATTTGCCGGACATTCGCGCAATTATGGGCCAGAAATGTGCCGGTGCAATTAAGTGGGAAGGGCTTGAGAATCGGCCGTGTATCGTCGCCTAGCCCCGAATTCCCAATTCTGCGGCTGCTTCGTTGAGCCGTTTGAGCGCGGCGGAATCGTCGGCATAGGCGGCGCGGGCATTTTTAAGGGCCGTAGTTGATTTGGCTTCCTCGCCAAGCTGGATGCGGCTGCGCATCAGCATGATCCAGCCGCTTTCATTCTTGGGATTGGCCTTGAGTTTGGCCTCCAACCCGTCAACCATACCCGCAATCATCGCCTCTTGCTGACCCTTGGGGAGCTGCGCGCCAGCCTGCATCTGCTCACGCGAGGGGCCGGGGATGCCGGCGGTTGCAACGGCTGCGCCGCCTTTGGGCTGGGCAGGGCGGATCGCGGCGAGACGGCTTGCGACTTCGATCTTTTCCTTGGCACCAACTTCGGCGATCAGGCGACGGACATCGGCCTCCCACGGGGCACCCGAGGGCGTATCGGCCAAGAGCGAAAGCCAGCCGTCAATCGCACCTTTATGATCACCCGCGATATCCTGCGCCACCGCTGTGAAATAACGGGCGCGGGGATCTTTGGGATCAAGCGCGATTGCTTTGTCAAACGCGGTCTTGGCATCAGCGGGCACATCACCCGGCCCCGCAAGCACGCGCGCTTCACCGAGCGACGACCAATAATCCGCTTTGCCCGGATCAAGCTGGGTCGCGCGTGCATAGGCCTGTGAGGCTTCGGCGAATTTCTGTGTTTGCATGAGCGCCCAGCCAAGCATCTGCCAGCCTTGCGCGTCTTTTGGATTGTCTTTGAGTTTAGCCTCAAGCTCGGCAATCGCAGTATTCACATCACCCGAGGGCATTTGCGCTGCGACGGACGCAGCGGTCTGATCGCCTGTTCCGCGCAGCGAAAGGCCGATGGCGGCAACAGCGATCAAGGCCGCGCCGATCAATGCGATTCGGGCATAGGGAGGTGAGGGTTTCGCTTCGGGCGTTTTAGGCTGCGGTGATTCGCTTTGGTTGACGGCTTCTGATTCGGGCTTATTCTGCGATGTCACTGCTAATCCTCGACAAAATTGATCATTTTTTATAGCACTAAGCAACCAAGTTGATAAGGTGTGTGACGTTTCGCATTGGAATAGCGATTTGGAAAGCGTATTCCGTTAACTATATTTTAAGCGGATAATGGGGGATTTTGCCTTGTCGGAATTGTACCGGATTGCCATTGTTGGTTCCGGCCCTGCTGGATTGAGTGCTGCTTCGCGGGCATCGAAGCTTGGCCTTTCACATGTTCTGCTCGAAAAAACAGACCATCTTTCTGATACGATCTACAAATATCAGAAGGGCAAGCATGTCATGGCGACGCCGGCGCAGCTCAAGCTTCGCGCCGATATCGATTTCGCTGCGGGCAAGCGCGAAACCGTTCTCGAAACATGGGAAATGCAGAGCGACGGGAACAAGGTTCACACGCTCAAAAACGCCGAAGTCAAAGCGATTGCGGGTGCCAAGGGCGATTTTACGCTGACTCTGACCAACGGCCAGACCGTGCGCGCGGAAACCATCGTTCTGGCGATTGGCACGCAAGGGAATCCCAACCGGATGAGCTGTGCGGGAGGTGATTCGCCCCACATCCAATATTCACTTGATGATCCCGGCGCATATATCGACGAACATATCACAGTGATTGGCGCGGGTGACGCAGGCATTGAAAATGCGCTTGGCCTTGTCGCCGATCCCGAGCAACGCAACACCGTTACCATTGTCAACCGCAGCGAAGAATTTGCGACTGCCAAGGATGCCAACGTACAGGCGCTGATACATGCGCGTGATGCCGGGCGAATCATCGTTCGCACAAAGACGACGACGCTTTCGGTCGAGCCCGGCTGGATTACGTTTGATACGCGCGACGGCGAGGTACGCGTCCAGTGTGACCGGGTGATTGCGCGTATGGGTTCGGCTCCGCCGCGTAAATTCATCGAGGCGTGCGGGATTGCCTTCACGAGCCCCGAACGCGCGGCCTATCCCGTGCTTTCCGCGACATTTGAATCGACCAATCCGGGCATCTATGTAATCGGCGCACTCGCGGGCTATCCGCTGATCAAGCACTGCATGAACCAAGGGTATGACGTTGTTGAATTTATCAACGGCAATACCCAGCTCAAACCTGCTGACGAGCCGATTCTTGAAGCGAAGTTTGCGAGTCTGCCTGGAAGTCAAAGCGTCGATTACTGGCTCAATTTCCTCAAGACCAATGTTGTTATCCTCAATCAATTATCGACGCTTCAACTGCGTGAATTCATGCTCGATTCCGAAGCGCGTTTTTACAAGCGTGACGATGTCATTTTCGTCCGCAACGATCCTGGATCATCGCTGTTTGCGATCGCAGCCGGATCAGTGCTGGTTGAGGTCAATCCGACCGATCCGAGCATCACCGTGCCTATCGGCGTTGGCTCGATTTTCGGCGAAGTCGGACTGATCTCGGGCCGTCGTCGCGGCGCAACGATCCGCGCAGGCGAAGATTGCATTTGTGTTGAAGTGTCGCGCTCGGCAGCGCTCAAATTGCAAGCCTCGGTGCCTGCGGCAAAGCGTTCGATTGAGCGTATCTCGACCGAGCGGCAATTGCTCCAAATGTTCAAATCGGGGCTCACGCCTGCGGATCTGAGCGAAGTGCTTGATAGCTATGAAATCCAAGCGGTGAGCGCTGGCAAGGCGATCATCACCGAAGGCGAGCTTGGCAATGACATTTTTGTGATCCGTCAAGGCTCGATGGTGGTTGAGCGGATGATCGGCGGCAAGCCGGTGTTCACCTCTTACCTGCCTGCCGGTTCTTACGTCGGTGAAATGGGCCTGATCAACGGCGGTAAGCGCGCGGCGACGGTGCGTGCGGCAATCAAATCTGACGTGATCAAACTTGATGGCACTGCCTTCATGCGGTTGATGGAAAAAAAGCCCGAACTTTACGCCAAAACCAAATCGGACATGGCGGGCCGCGAAGAGCTTAATGCCTTTATTGAATCGAAGAAGGATACGCTTTCTAGCGCGGTTGATCTTTATTCGGAGCAAGCGGCATTCCTAATGGAAAACGGGATTGGCGAGGCGACCGACGTTCTCCTGATCGACGAAAACCTCTGCATTGGTTGTGATAATTGCGAAAAGGCCTGTGCGGACAGCCATGACGGGCTGTCGCGGCTCGACCGTGAGGCGGGGCGAACCTATGCCCATCTTCATGTGCCGACCTCGTGCCGCCACTGCGAACATCCGCACTGTATGCTTGATTGTCCGCCCAATGCGATCAATCGCGGGCCCGACGGCGAGGTGTTCATCAATGACACCTGCATCGGCTGCGGCAATTGCCAGCGGAACTGCCCTTACGGGGTGATTCGCATGGAATATGAGCCGCCCAAGAAGCCAAGCATTTTAAGCTGGCTGTTCTTTGGCAAAGGGCCAGGGCCGGGCGAACCAAGCCGCAAGTGGAAAAAAGAAAATAGCGACCCGACGGTAAGCAAGCAGAGCAAGGCGATCAAATGCGATATGTGTTCGGGCATTGAAGGCGGCCCGGCCTGTGTCAGCGCTTGCCCGACCGGAGCCGCCATCCGGGTTGGCCCCGAACAATTTTTGTCGGTCACCCGGCTTGAAAAAAATAGTGCGTGATGACGATGTTTTTAGATAAAGGGTTGGGCTGATGGCCACACAAGCACCCAGGCGCGGCGCGCAATCCGGTCGTGTCAAAAGCGATGGTACGCATGAGGGATTCCTGCGTCACAAGAGCTTTCGCTGGCTCAAGATCGCCTTCATCCTTACGACAACCGCGACCCTCGGCTATCTCTTCATCGATGTAAAACCGCGCCCCAACGGTGGGAGCTGGTATGGCTATCTGCTGGGCATTGTCAGTACGCTGATGATCGTTTGGCTTACGATGCTCGGTGTGCGCAAGCGCATTCCGTCGCGTAAACGCTGGTCACTCAAAGGCTGGACATCGGCGCATATCTATCTCGGAATATCGCTCGCCGTGATCGGCACATTGCACACCGGATTCCAGATAGACTGGAATGTGCATACGCTCGCTTATGTCCTGATGATGCTCGTGATCCTGTCGGGGCTTTGGGGCATTACCGTCTATGCAAAGCTCCCCCGGCAGATGAGTCTTAACCGCGAAGAGCTGACCGAAAACCAGATGCTTGAAGGGCTGCGCTCGATGGATCGGCAGTTGCATGACGCGGCCCAGCCGCTTGATCACCGCTATGCTGAACTGGTTCGCAAATCGCTACAGGAAGATCCATTCGGTGGTGGCTTGCTGCGCCGCATTTTGGGGCTTTATCGTACAAGCAAAGCGCGCAAGACGCTGGCGCAGCTTAGTGAAGAGATTGCGTTCCGCCCTGGCGAGGATAATCCGATCGAGCGGCTTGACGCATTGCTTGAACGCAAGGAAAACAAGGTGCGGCGGTTACGCAAGCATTTGCAGTATAAGGCGCGGCTTGAAGTCTGGCTTTATTTTCATGTCCCACTCACATTCGCGCTGATTGCCGCACTCTCGGCACATATCGTCAGCGTCTTTTTCTACTGGTAGGCACAGCCGATATGACGTTTACCATCCGCCAGATTTCACGCACGTCCGATGGCCGCGAAATTGTTCGTGCTTCCAATGTTGACGCGCCTTCGATCAAAATCGGTCGCGACGCTGCTAGCGACATACATCTTGCAGACCTTGCGGTTGAGCTTCATCACGCCACAATCACGCTGCTCGCCGATGGCCAAGTCCGTGTTACTTCGGAAACCGATCGTGATTTCGCGCTCAATGGCCGTTCGATATCAAGCGCTGATCTCGATGCGGCAAAAGGGGCCGAGCTTGTCTTTGGTAGCCACCGGCTGACTTTGAGCAAGGATGGCGGTGTCATCATCATCGGGGTTGAACGGTTTGAAGCAGTTTCTGATTCTGCGGGTGAAAAGGAAGAAATCGGCCTCTTTACGCTAAACGGTTTGCTTGCCGGGCGGCGGATGCAGGCGTGGAGTTTTATTGCAACCGTACTGGCGCTGTTCCTCGCGTGGCCGATCTATACCTATGCTACAACTGCGGGTTTAAAAAACCGGACGGCGGGGTTCCATGCTGATGAGACTTGGAATAGCGGCCCGCTGAGCAAGGCACATGCCAAGCTCGCCAATGACTGTCAGGCTTGCCACACCGAAAAATTCGTTGCGGTTACGGATAATAGCTGCCGCGCGTGTCACAAGAATGATGCGCATGATCACTCTACCAAAGTGCGATTGGCACAGGCGGCGATTCCGGTTGATTTTGGCGGGAAGGTTAAAAGCTTTTTCAAATCGACCTTCAACAAACCTGAAGGTGGGTGCGTCGATTGCCATACCGAGCATGAGGGCGAAGGCTATTTGCAGCCGACCAAGCAAGCGTTTTGTACCGATTGTCATAGCACGCTGAAAGAGCGGCTTACCGACACCAAACTTGCCAATGCGAGCGATTTTGGAACAGATCACCCCCAGTTTCAGGTCACGGCAACGGTA
>JBBTEI010000116.1:0-16270 GCA_038042405.1 Pseudomonadota bacterium | reverse complement strand
GGTAAATGTCGTTTATGTCCTGCGTTTCTTCCGCAGAATTTCGCTTGATGCCAAACCAACCGAAAACAATGGTCTGATTTTTCCGCACGATATCCATCTTGCAAAGGGCAAGGGCGTTGCGCGAATGGCGCAAACGATGCGTGGCGAACAAGGGTGGGGCGCAAGCCTTGTCTGCAAAGACTGTCACACGCCGTCAAAGGATGGCCACCGTTTTCAGCCGGTTGATATGGAGAAGGATTGTCAAGCCTGTCACAGCCTTGGTATCGGGGGCAACACGCTCAAGCATGCCGAGCCGGGGCGGGTTGTAGCCCAAATCCGCTCGTTCTACGCGTCTGGCCCGGCCTATCGTCCCGCGAGCCTGGGCGAAACCGCCCGGCGCCGTCCGGGCGAATATGCCGCAGTTGAAACCGCGCAGGATTATGCGATTGGCAGCCGCATATTCCAGGGCCAAGCTTCCGAGGCTATTCGCGGTGTTTTTGCCAAAGGTGGTGCCTGTTATGATTGTCACATCATCACCCCGACGCCGAGCCGGGGCGCACCGGTAAGCTTTAAGCAGGTCGTTCAGCCTGCACGCTATATGAAAAAGGGCTGGTTCGATCATAATGCGCATAAGGAAGAAACCTGCGAAAGCTGCCACGCGGCAACAAAATCAGCCAAGGCGACCGATTTGCTATTGCCCGGTATCTCGACATGCCGGAACTGCCATGTTGGCGAGAATGGTGGGAAGTTGAAACCGGTCAAAGATCCGCTGGCCTCAAGCTGTGCTTTATGTCACGACTACCACCTTGATACTAAGGCACCATGGAGGTCGAAATTGAAACAAAAACGCCTCGACCGACGACCGAAGGCAAAAACAACGATTCCGAGTCGCAATTGAAAAAGAATAGTGTAGTTATAGTGATTATGAGTTTGTTAGGGTTAACGGGCTATACAACTTTGCAGCGTGGAGCAGCGAACAAGGCCTTGAAGTTATGTTGATCGCGCAAGTCACTGATGTTCATTTGGGTTTTGAACCCAACAATCCGGTCGAATTCAATCGGCAGCGGTTGGATCAGGTGATTCGTAAGCTTAAAACGACCGAGCCTGTTCCTGATATGTTGATAATATCCGGTGATCTCGTGGATCGTGGAGACGTTGTGTCTTATGAGCGACTTAAATCTGTTGTTAAAAACTGTGATTTTCCGGTGTGGCTTTGCCTCGGAAATCACGACATGCGGGATAACTTTAGTATCGTTTTCCCCGATATTCCGGTCAACGATGGTTTCATTCAATATGAAGTAGAAACTGATTCATTGCGGATATTGTTGCTCGATACATTGGAAGAAGGGCGACATGGTGGCGCTTTTTGTGAAGCGCGGGCTGATTGGTTGGGACAGCGCCTTGCAGAAAAGCCTGACGCACCGACGCTCATTGTGATGCACCACCCGCCGGTTGATGCCGGCATTGAATGGATGGCAACAGATTCGCGTGAACCATGGGTGGCGCGTTTTTCTGATGCGATTGATGGTCACAGCCAGATCGTCGGGATCATTTGCGGGCATCTCCACCGGCCGATTTCTTCAATCTGGAAAGGCACGTCGGTTGTCGTTTGCGCTTCAAGTGCGCCGCAAACCGCGCTTGATCTCTCACCCATTGACGCCGAAGAGCCTGATAGCCGTGCGATGATCATTGCTGATCCCCCCGGCTATGCGTTGCACCGCTGGAATGGTCGCGAAATGGTCACCCATTTTGATAATGCTGATGATCATGTCGTCATCGCGCGCTTCGATCATAAAATGCAGAAGCTCGTGCGCCACTTGCTTGAAGAGCGCCCCCCGGCCGAAGTGGCAGAGCCGACATTTTTCTGATTATTCCATCGCGAACGCCCGGCCTTCGCTCCGCGCAGCTTGGGGCGCTATCCTTCCACGCCTGACCAATTCGCCACAGTGCAGCGCATGATGCGCCTTATTTGCCCTGACGCTCTGCCCGCAACCGATTCCAATGCGCCAGCCGCTCGGTCACCTTGGCCTCGAAACCGCGCGGGGAGGGGGCGTAATATTGGGCCGGGGCCATATCGTCAGGCCAGTAATTATCGCCGCTAAAGCCCTCCTCTTGATCATGATCATAGGCATAATTCTTGCCGTAACCGATGTCCTTCATCAGCTTGGTTGGCGCGTTGAGGATGTTGGCGGGCGGCATCAGTGATCCGGTTTCGCGCGCGGATTTCCATGCTGCTTTCTGCGCTTTATACGCCGCGTTCGATTTTGGAGCCGTTGCGAGATAGAGGCAGGCTTGAACAATCGCCAGTTCACCCTCGGGCGATCCGAGAAAGTCATAAGCATCCTTGGCGGCGAGGCACTGCACCAGCGCCTGCGGATCGGCGAGGCCAATATCTTCGCTTGCAAAGCGGACAAGGCGGCGGAGCACATAAAGCGGCTCTTCGCCCGCGACCAGCATCCGCGCGAGCCAGTAAAGCGCGGCCTGCGGATCGCTCCCCCGCAAGCTCTTATGCAGCGCTGAAATCAGATTGTAATGCCCCTCACGGTCTTTGTCATAAACGGGCATCCGACGGTGGAGCAGCGCCGAAAGTGCTGCGGGATCAAGCGCTTGCGCAATCGTTACCGAAAACAAAGTCTCGGCCTGATTGAGGAGAAACCGCCCGTCGCCGTCCGCACTCGCGATCAGCGCGGCACGGGCATCTTCGGTCAATGGCAGCGCGCGACCCTCAACGCCTTCGGCGCGGGTGAGCAGCGTATCAAGGGCTGCGGCATCAAGCCGGTGGAGGATGAGCACCTGCGCGCGGCTGAGCAAGGCGGCGTTCAATTCAAAGCTCGGATTCTCGGTCGTCGCGCCAACGAGGATGATCGTGCCATCCTCGACATAGGGCAGGAAACCATCCTGCTGCGCGCGGTTGAAGCGGTGGATTTCATCAACGAACAGCAAGGTGCGCTTGCCCGTGCGGGCATGGTCGCGCGCGGTGGCGAACAGTTTTTTGAGATCGGCCACGCCCGAAAACACCGCCGAAATCGCTTCAAAGCGCAGGCCAACCGCGTCCGCCAGCAACCGTGCAATCGTCGTTTTGCCCGTGCCCGGCGGCCCCCACAGGATGATCGAGGCGAGCTTGCCCGCCGCCACCATCCGGCCAATCGCACCGTCATCGCCCGTCAAATGATCCTGGCCGACAATATCGGAGAGGCGCGCAGGGCGCAGCCGTTCGGCAAGCGGCGCACCCGCCGAAACAGGCAGGGCAGGGGCTTGATCGGGGAACAGGTCGGGCATTGGGGAAGTATAGCGCGCGCGGCGAGGGGCGTCACCTGATCGATTATCCGCTGTCCCTAAAGCAACAAAAGATACGGCCACTCAGAGTAAGATTGTATCCTTTGTAGCTTTAACGCTGCTGTTGTTGGGGTAACCGGATCGACATGTTTTCTAAGGTCTGATTCATCACCACATGATGATCAGATGTTGAGGAAATAGGACAGCGTTTTTTTGGAGGGCACCCGTCGCCCCGTGTCGAGCACGGGGCGACGGGGTGTGAGCCTTGACATTCTGTGTTTAAGATATATCTTAAGACTATCAAAAACGAATCAAAAGGCGCTATTTATGTTTTTTAATACCCGCCACGGGCCGCTTTATGTGAGAATGGGCTTTAGCAATAGACATGGAGGTGGAGGCCATTTTGGTGGTGGTGGCGGCGGACGTGGGCGCGGCGGTGCGCGGCGGCGGATATTTGTTGGTACATCTCTGCGACTGATCTTGCTCAGGCTGATCGAACAGCAGCCGCGCCACGGATATGAGCTGATCGGTGAAATTGAAGAATTGAGCGGCGGTGCTTATGCGCCAAGCCCCGGCCTGCTTTACCCAATGCTCTCAATGCTCTCTGCAATGGAGCTGATTGAGGAAGTCGCATCAGAGGGCAGCCGCAAACAGTTCCGCAATACAGAGGCTGGCAGCGCTCATCTCGTTGAGAATCAGGAAGCGGTTGAGCAAGCGTTTGAACAACTTAGGGGACTCGCCTCTGACGGTGAAAGCGCAGATCACACGCCCATCGCCCGCGCGCTCGAAAATCTGAACAGCGTGTTGCGCCACCGCCTCTCACGCGAAGGCACCAGCGTTAGCAGCATCCACGATGCGGCGGCGTTGATTGATGAGGCCGCGCAAAAGATTGAGCGGATGTAGGAGATCTTTTGAGCGTGGTGAATTTAGCTTAAATCATCGCCCCGTGCTCGACACGGGGTTAGGCTTTTCTTTTGGAGGCGGTCGAAAGAAGAAGCCCAGCCCCGTGTCGAGCACGGGGCGACGTATGTGGTTTAACCGCTCTAAGCTACAACAACCGCTCCTGCTTATCGCTGTCCCCGACTGCTGCCGCGCTTTTTACCGCGTCGGCGCGGGCCATTGGTAGATCGAGCCGCTTGTTCAGCGGCGCGAATATCTCGGCGACGGTGACGACTTGCAACCGGTCATCCTCGCGGTTGAGCAGGGGGTGCTGATATTTGCCAGCGGCGGCAATTTCATCGCGCATCGCTTTGGTCGGCATATCCATGCAGAGCAGGATGCCGAAATCGGCCTTTTCGCGGATACGGTCAGAGTTTAACTTGGCGAGATCGCCGCGCCCGGTTTTGCCCGATTTGACCTGGAAGATCGCCTTGCCATTTTCTGATTTGTCTTTGAGGAAATAGGCAATGCCATCAACGCCGCCATCGGCACCCTTTTTCTCGTTAATCCGCGCCTGATTGCGTGAGTAAGTGAGGATCATCCACTTCTCGAATTCCTTGCGCGTTTTATCATCCTTGCGGTTGGCGAGCGCAATGGCAGACTCCTTGTCGCGCGGTACGCCGTCGAGCAGGATATTGGCCTCAACCTCGGGCCAATCGGCGGCATATTTATCCTCTAGCCGTTTGAGGATCAGCGCGATTGATTGGTACGTGATATCAATCCCGATCCACTGCCGGTTGAGGCGCTGCGCCACGGCAACGGTGGTGCCGCAGCCGCAATAAGCGTCAAGGATGACATCGCCTTCGTTTGACGAGGCTTTGATGATGCGCTCCATCAGCGCTTCGGGCTTTTGCGTGGGGTAGCCTAGGCGTTCTTGGGCTTGGGAGTTTAATTCTTGAATGTCAGTCCAAAGATTCTGAACAGGCATGCCTCGTAGTTCATCCACAAAACTTTTCCTGCGCAATCGACCTTCTGGTGATTTAGGGAAATGGATTCGGCCTTCGGCGTCCCAAGCCTCCATTTTTTCGCGCGAGATCATCCAGCCATTCGCTGGCGACTTGTAGCCCTTATAATCGTACATCAAATTAGGTCGCGGGGCGGGGTTCACCAAACTGGTAGCCTGAAATCTACGCCCATTTTCGTCAACTGATGTGAATCGCTCAGTAATGTAAGCCTGATAATCTGGATCGTTCAGATTGTATTGAGGAACAAACTTAGCTTGATCAGACTTGGCATAGAAAAAGATGTTATCGGTAATCGTACCAAACCGATTTGAAGAATGTACTGCGCTGCTCATGCCAACGCGTCGTTTCCAGATTATCTCATTCCGAAAATCCCCGCCCTGCCCACAAAACACCGCATCGAGCACCAGCTTCAAATAATGCGAGGCGGTGGGGTCGCAGTGGAGGTAAAAGCTGCCCGTGGGCCTCAGCACGCGGTGGATTTCGACGATGCGCAGCGTCATGTGGATCAGGTAAGCGAGCAAGCTGCCGCGCTTCAGCACCTTCTCAAGTCCCCGGATTAGCTCGACCGTTTGTTCGGTGAGCTTGCCGTTTTGCAATTGCGCAATGTCTATAATCCACGCCAGCCCGGCATCGGCCTCATCGCCCCATTCCCATGTATCGACAAACGCCTGCGCCTGCGCGCGATCTTCGCCGCCCTGATTATTGTAAATCTGGAAATAGTTGCGTTTTGAATTGAACGGCGGATCAATATAGCAAAGATCAACGCTCTCGCTCGCGATCTTGTTGCGCAGTACGTCGAGGTTATCACCGTAATAGAGGCGGTTTTTGCTGCTGTTACTATCAATCTTCGCCACGCCGCGCCCCTTTAGCCAATGCTTGATCATCTAACAGGCGGTGACGATAACTCAAGGGCGCGTGCTTCAAACTCTTGGCGGCTTGGCGATCTTGGCGTGAGCCATTCCAACCTTGGCCCTACGCGGCATCTCGCTGAATTTATCTCACGCCAAGATCGCCAAGTCGCCAAGAAGAATTATTTCACCAAACCCAGATAAATATCGATCAGCGCTTGGTTGATCCGGCCCCAATCATAGCGCTCGGTTGTGCCTTGCGCGGCGGCGGCGTGGGTTTGGCGGAGGGCGTTGTCAGTGCAATAGCGTTCAAGGGCATCGGCAAAGCCCGTAATTGATCCCGGCGCGACCAATTGGCCGGTGATGCCGTTTTCGATGATGCTGCGGCTGCCCGTGGCGTCTGCCGCGACGACGGGAATAGCGCAGGCCATCGCCTCAAGCGTTACATTGCCAAAGGTTTCGGTGATCGACGGGTTAAACAGCACATCCATCGATGCGACCGCGCGGCCAAGCGCTTCGCCTTCCTGAAAGCCGGCAAAGCGCGCTTCGGGCAGTTGTTTGGTGAGCCAATCGCGCGCGGGGCCATCGCCGATGACGAGTATTCTGTGCGCGACGCCGCGTGCCTTGAGCGCAGCGATGCTATCGCAAAACACATCAAGCCCTTTTTCCATCACGACGCGGCCAAGGAAACCGATGACAATGTCACCGTCCGCAATGCCGAGGCTTTGCCGCCACGCATTATCGCGGCGGGCAGGGGTGAAGCGCGCGCGATCAATCCCGCGTGACCAGATGCCGATGCGGTCAGCCATGCCCTGCGCGTGCATTTCCTGCGCCATCGATTCCGACGGCGCGACAACGGCATCACAGCGCCTGTAAAACCGGCGCAAATCGGCAATCATTATCGGTTCAAGAAAGCCCATTTTATAGTAGCGCAGATAGGTTTCAAAGCGGGTGTGCATCGACGCGACCACGGGAATATGATGCTGATGCGCGTAGCTGACCGCGCGCCGCCCGACGATATCAGGGCTTGAAACATGGATGATATTGGGCCGGAAGCGCGTGATATCCTGACGCACCTGCGCGGATAATTTGATCGGAAAGCGGTATTCGCTGCGCCCCGGCACGGGGAAGGGGATTGAGGGGATGCTCACCAAATCGCCCGTTGGGGGGAAGGCCGGCGTATCGGTTGTCGGCGAATATATGCGCACCGCCGCACCCTGTTCAAGCAGCGTGCCGACAAGGCGATTGAGCGCTTGATTGGCCCCGTCGCGGATATAATTATAATTGCCGCTGAATAGGGCAATGCGCAGGTCTGAGGCCTTCATTTATCCGTCTTTAGCGGGTGCAACATGAACAGAACAGTATTGACCATGAAATAATGTCAGCAATGTGGTGGATCACATTCGGGTCAATCGAAATACAGATCAGCCCAGACGGGCAGATGATCCGATGCACTGCGTGCGGTGGCGCTATGATGCGTGCCCGATGCTCCGACGGTGATGCCGGAGCCGGTGATAATCCGGTCAAGCTGCGCAATCGGGCGCTGTGCGTGAAAGCTCGGTTCGCTGTGGGCAATCCGGTACTCGTGCGGAATTTCTTTCAGAGCGCCGCCTTTGCGCGACCATTCGTTGAGATCACCCATCAGCAGCGTCGGCATCACTTGCTTGCGCCGCTTGAGATAGGTGAAAATCGTGCGCAATTGCCGCCGCCGCAACAGCCCTGACAGATCAAGGTGCATCGCAACGATCCGCAGGTGCCAGTCACCCCGGTAAAGCTCGGCAAACACCGCGCCGCGCGGCTCAAGCGAGGGAATGTCGATAATGTCATGATCCGCAATATGGATTGAATCATCAACCAATATGGCGTTGCCGTGCCAGCCAATTCCATCCGTTTTGGTTTCAAATGGCACGACGTGATAGCGGCTGTGATGGATGATAAGGTCTTGCGGAATTGCTGACACACGCGAACCAAATCGGCGATCAGCTTCTTGCAGTGCGACAATATCTGCACCGACTTCACCAATTACTTCAAGGATCCGCGCGGGTTTGCGCACCCGGTCAGTGCCAATCGCCTTGCGGATATTGTAAGTGGCGACCCTGATCACGGATCACCCATAGCGCTGCGTTTACTTGCGGCCAAGCCCGAGCGATGAGAAACTGTCCTGGTCAAATTTCAGGCGGAGCGTGACGTAAGGCCCGCTGCGGGTATAGCGGCTGTCCTGGAAATCGCGATCTTCAAAGCCAACCACGTTGTAGCCAACGGTGATATAGCTGTTTTTGATCGGCGAGATGCTTAAGCTCGGCCCGCCGGAGTAGGAGATTGCGCGCCCACCGGGATTTTGCCGCACGGTGCCCGAAAGCCCAAGATCAACATGCTTGCCAAGATCGAAACGGATATCCGCGCCGATCACGTTGCTCAGCCCTTTAAGATCATCCGCGCCAAACCGATCAAACACATAGCGGGTGCCGATGAAGGCCGAAACTTCGCTGCGGCCAAGATATTCGGTGCCTTTGCGGCTGGTTGGTGACCAGTTGAGGCTGAAACTGTTGATGACGCGCTTTGATGTGACATCGCCCGACACGGTGAGTGGTGCGCCGCCAATCGGCCCAGCCTGACCGAATACAGCGCCGCGCACCCGGTCTTCGCGGAGCTCAAGCTTTTCGAGGAAAGCAAAGCGGCTGCTGTCGGGGCGGTTTGCCCAGCTTAGCGCGAGGTTGGTGGTTTCGGTGCTTGGCCCACCATTCTGGTTCGCCCGGAAATAGCTGAGCGCGCCGCCAAACGCGCGGCCTTCACCGATTTGGCGAAGCGCAGCAGCGGTCAGGCCGTAGCGGTTTGAAATGCTGCCATCGCGATATTCGGCGCGCCCCGTAACGCTCCAATCCTCGCCGCGATAGGTCGCGCCGGTGGTGATCGCGGTGAAATCTTCGGTCAATACACCGTCAGTGCCGATAAATCCGCCCGATGCAACGGGCTGTACGGTGTTGAGCACGCGCGCCGCGTCAATCCCGCGCAATGTTTTGTTGCCTTCAAGGCTGAAATCAACCGTTACCTTGCTACTGACCGGAAGCGATTGCGACAGGCCGTAAGCCGCAAAGCTGCGCGGGCCGAACTCATTGGTCTGTTGCTGGTTCGCGCTGGCAACGAAGCGGCCACCGGCCCAGGGCTTAATATCAAAGCCGATCCGGGCGGTGCGCGCATCAACCTTTTCCCCGTCGGCAATTTCGTAGCCCGCGACGAGCGAGACATCATTGGTTACAGCAAAGCGTGCGCCGATCTTGTGGCGGGCGGGGAAATCAATGCTTTCATCCTTGCCGCCAATCGGCAGCTCGGTTTGTGCATCAAGCTCAAGCTTGTTGTCGAAGAGTTTCTTGGTCGCCCCGAACTGCGCGATGGTTGAACTGGCGGTGTCGCCACCCGTCAGCCGGTCATTGGCAATGGTGAGCCCGGCGCGCAGATCAAGCGCTTTGCCGCGATATTCGACCAGCGCACGGCCAGCCTGACGGCGCGCATCACTACCCAGATAATCTTCCTGATAGGCGCTGCCTGCAATTGAGAGTTCAGGCGTAAGGCGGACGCGGCCTTCAACGCCGTATTTGCGCGTGCCATTTTCGGAAAGATTGTTCTGGCCAACGCCAAAGCCTGCATCTTGCTGGCGTGCATAGGCCAGCGCATCGAATTTTTTGCCGTGATGTTCGGCCTCAACCAGCCAAGCCAGCGAACGGCCGGTATCGGGAAGGCCGCTGCCCGCCTTGGCGCTCGCGTCGCTCACGGCGATTTCGGCGCGGATTTCGGTGCTGGCATTGGGGGTGAAGCGCAGGTCAACGCCGCCCATGTTGGTCGTTGCGCGGTCGCTTTCATCATGGATCGCAGTGCCGCCAACGGTGAGCGTTTTTGATTTGTTGGAGACCGTGGCACGGCCACCAGCATTGGTGACGCGCGCACCAACGCCGTCGACATCATAGTCAACCACGATGAATTGTGGATCAAGCAAGCTTGACCGGCTCAGGATCGGCTCACGGAAACGCAGCGTTCCCGCGATATAATCAATGTCATAATCGATATTGCGGACGAGCGCGCGGCTTTCAATGATCCGGTCAGAGCGCAGCCGGTCACGCACTTCGATCACGACCCGTTCGCTGTTCGGAAGGATGTCACGACTGCTAAGCGCATAAGGGCCGGTCAGGCCGTTGCCTTGAATTTCCTGACGAACATGGCGGAACGGGGTATCGGCAACGAACGCAGTCGCTGCAACGCGTTCATTGCCAAATTCAGCCTTTACGCCGTTGAAAGCACGCTGATAGCGCGTCAGTTGCGGTTCGTTGATGCCGGTTTCATAATCACCAAACAGCGCATAAAATTGCGGGCGTTCAAGCCGGAGGTAAAGTTTGCGGACGCTCGCGGCGTCATAGCGGCGCTCGCTGCGATCAGCATAGATTGTGTAATAGGATGCCGGATCGATGACACCGCCAAAGCGCGTGTCATCGCCCTGCTTGTCGCTATCATAGGCGAGTGTGAGGAGCCATTTGCCCTTGACGCGACCCTTGGCATAAAGCGCAAGCCGTGCGTCGCTATAGGTGTGCTCGCCATTCTCGCCGAGCTTTTCGGTGCGCGCATCAAGCTTGTTAAAGCCAACAGTGCCAGCGGCAAAGCCAACAATTGTCCAAGGGCGATTGCCCGGCGTCAGCCATGTCTGGATCCGCTGCTTGCGCGTGGTATCGGCATCACGGAACGGGAAGGTGATCTGAAGACCGCCCGAAGCGGTGGTTGGCTCAAGCTCGATATAGGCAATGCCGTCTTCGCCGGTTACGTGCCAAACGGGCTTGGCGCGTTCAAGGCCCGATAGCTGGCGCGCGGCCTGGGTATCGGCTTCGATTGCGGGCGAATAGGGCGCGGGGACTTCAAAATCGCCAACCAGCCCGTGATGCACAGGGCGGCCGTCGCGGTCGATCATCCGTACGGCGATCACCGGGCGGGTGACGCCGTCAGCAACCAGCACTGATTGCGCAGGCAGGAATTCGGCACGCAGCGCGCTATTGGCATAATGCACTGTGCGCTTGATTGTTTCGGCGAGCGTGCCATCGGCATTGCGCACTTCGGCGGTCAACTGTGTATCGCGCTGATCAAGCGGAATTGAACGCCAAACGCTGACGGCCACCGTTTCAAGCCCGTTTTTGCGCGTGCTATCAAAGGCAAGTGGATTAACCGGCTTCCCATCGGCGAACAGCGTCACGGTTTGGCCGGGCAAATGCTTGATCGCAACGCGCACAGCCTTGGTGCGCGGGTTGTGATCGGCTTCTGGGAACAGCCACTTGATTTCGGGTGTTTGATCGGCAAACCAGTCCAGCTCGGCACCGGCCGCAACCGGATCGGATGCAGCAATGGGGCGTTTGATCTGTTCTGCAACGGGCCGCGCGCTGTTTGCGCCGGTTGTGCTGCGGAAATCAACGCGGAGCAGCGCGCCGCCTTGTCCTTCGACGAAGCGCGAGATCGCACTGCCACCACTGCGCGCATTTTTCGCGCAATCCGACGGAATTTGGCCAGAGGGCAGGGTGGACGCATCCATCTGCACCACATGAAGGCCCGGAATTACGCCCTCAAAATGATAGCGGCCCTCAATATCGGTAACGGTATAGCTGCCATCCTCAAGCATCACGCGGACACCCGCAATGCCATTGGCGGCACTGGGGTCAACCGTGCAGCCACCATCGGTGATCCGGCCAATGATCGTCATCCGATCGCTAATGCCGTCACGGGCGATGCGGACGGCGGCGTCAATGACCGGGCTTTGCGCACCGCGATCATCGCGTGCACTCGCTCGGTTCATCGCGGTGCCGGGGCGGGCATCGGGGCGAACTTCGGCAACATAGGTAAGCGTGCGGGTTACGCCGCCAAGCAGCGGAGGCAGGGTGACGCTGAACTGGCGGCCATCGGGCGCAACCGTCGCTGCAACCAAAACCGAATCAATTCTAACCGTATTGGTGCGAAGGCGCATTTCGCGTGGCAGTATATCTGTAATCGTCACCGGGCCAGTGGCGCGCGATGCGCTGCCGTTCTGGAGCGTGATCCGGTATTGCAGCGCATCGCCGGGAACGACAACCGGCGAAGACGCGGCCTTGCTGATCCGTAGGGTGCCGCCCGGTTGATCGACGGGAATGTCGATGCGGACGGGAGCAGGGTCATTGAGCACGAACGGCGCGCCGTAAGAGCCCGGTACAATCGTATAAGCCGGGCCATCTGGGCGGTGCAGGTTTGCAAGGCTGGCGGCGTTTGATGTCGAAGGCGCGGTGAACGGCGTTGGCGGCTCAACCCGCAGGCGGTAGGTTCCGGCGCGTGCGAACGGGAAGCGATATTCCCCGGGGGGGAAGGCGTAAACCGTGCCGCTGCTGTCCGTTACCGTTGAGCCCGTAACAATTGACGACGGGAAGAGCGCCACGCCGTCATCACCGAAAACCTGCGCAGGCTGGCCTGTTGCAACATCGATCAGGGTAACGCGGGTGCCGGCAACAGGCGCGCCATCGGCTGAATCGAATACGATACCGAATGGATCGATCAATATCTCCACGGGCGACGCGGCAATCATTGTGCCATCGCTGGCGCGCACGCCGTTGAGCATCAAGCTGTCGCCCGGCTGCACCGTGAGAACGCAGTCGCCACGAACAGGCACGGCAGGTTGCGCCGATGTGCGGATAATGCCGATGAATATGCCGCTGTTTACATCGCTTTCCGAGAGTTGCAGCGTTTCGGAATCACCAGCCGGCGTTTCCAACCTAACCATTATGGTGTCTATAATAGAACCATTCTGGTTGTCTTGCGGTGATGTCAGCGCAACGACTAGCGGTTCGCCAGCGCGGATCTGCGTAGAGCGATCCAGCACGGCGGGCGAAAGCGGGGTTCCTGCAAACACACCCTCAAGCGTAATCGGGGTGCTGCTGCTGCTGCCGTGACACTGTGTCGCGGGAACGGCAATGCGTTCTGAACTGGTTGAACGACCAAGCTGATAGGTGACCAGTGACGGCAGGAGCGGCGCTGGGCGCGCAACCTGGATATCGACACGGTTTGAAGGGCGCGAGACCCGGCTTTCACCGGCATCCCACTGAAAACTGGCGACGTTCGAGATCGTCTGCGCGTGGCTAACTACCGGCGTTGCGCATAAGAGCGCCGCCGCAAATCCCAGTAGCCGGGAAGAAATATGGTTTACAACGCTGTACATAAAAAAAGCGGATTGGCCGTCGGACCCCCCTGAAGCGCCCGACGGCCGACCCTTTGGCCCCTAGTTGATCCGCACTTGGAAATAGAGCGTGCGCGTGGTGTTCGCCGCAACAGATCCAAGTGTCCCACTCACAGTGCCAGCGGCGAACGAACCACCGGCGGTGCCATCAAGGTTGCAGGTTCCGCTACCGGGTGTGCCGGTATAGGTGCCGCTAACGAAGATACCATAACTGGTCTCGTAGGTCGTTTGCGCGGGCAGCGGATCGCTGATCGCGACGCTATTCGCAGCGCTTGACGCGGTTGCGGCGTTGCTGACAACGATGCAATATTCGACCAGAGCCCCCGGGATGAATTTCGGATTGGTGGTTCCATTTATTGGATCCGAAATCACGCGGCTTTGCTTGGTGACGGTCAGCACTGGCGCTGAAACCGTATAATCGTCATCATCGCTGTGACGACCATCGGAGGCTGTGTCTGTTACGCCTGCCGCATCGGCAAAAACCGTATCGACACCGGCAGTATTGGCACCAGCTGTTTGCGTGATGAGCGTGCCTTGCGTTGCCGCCGTGCCCGCTTCAAAGGCTTGCGCGGTCAGGCGGACGCCCGCCACATCGCCGTTGACCTGCGTAATCGGGATATTCGCTACAACGAAGACGGTGCGCTGCGTATCTGCTGCGACTTCGTCAAGGAAAGTGACGGCGGTATCGGTGCCAGCATCATAGCTGCCGTTGCCGTTCGTATCGACAAACAGGCTTGGCGCAGTGACGTCGAAGGTATCGGTGCCCCCATGCGCGGTGGTTCCACCGGTCTGCTGCGTAACCGCAAGACCAAGATCAAGCGGCGCGTTTGACGTGTTGCGCACGGTAAAAGTTGTCACCTGCGCTGTCGCGCCAGGCGCGACTGACGTTGTGGCATTGCCGACTTCGGCAACAACCAGATCAACCTTGCGGTCAACAGTGATGTTGTTGCTTGCGTTGATTGCGGTCTGCGAAACCCCGCCAACCTGATAGTTGACGGTTGCGGTGTTCGTGATCGTGCTACCAGCGGTCGTTCCCGTCGCAAACGCCGGTGTTGCCCCCAGCGCGACGACAGAAACGCTCGTCGCCATCGCGATGCGTTTGAGTGTCTTATTCATATTGGCCTCGTTCCTTTTTTCTGGTGCCGGTTAACATTCCCGCTGGCACCAAATGGCGGGGGGATTTTTCAGCGGACAATTCCGCGAAAACTGAGTTTGCCCTGTGCGCCCACAGGGATGGCTTGCTTCATCGTCCAGCGGACGTGCGTGACATCCTCGGGTCTCGCGCTTCGCCATCGGTTTGCGCCGTCAGCGACCTTGAGCGCGGCCAGCGCGCCCCAGATTTTGCCGCCATCGATCGAAACCTCTGCCGCTGCATCGGCCGTACCTTGATAGGCGACTGCGTTTGGCAAAGGATTGGTGACCACAAAATTGCGTGCAACCGCAGCTCCGCGATTTTGATAGTTGACTATGAAAATCAGGCGGTCACCTGGCGTTACCACCTTGGGCTCATGCAATGTAGTTTTGGCTTTTCCATCAGCATCTGAGATCGTCTTTTCAACGAACACCATGCTTGAAAGCGCAACCGAGTCAGTCGCAAAGGCAGTAGCTGGCGCGACCAACGCCATAAATGCGAGCAGGAGTTTCAACATAATAATCCCCCTCAATTGATGCGGACGCGGAAGGTAACGGTGCGGGTTTGCCCGCCCGATACGCTGCCAAGCCCCACAGTGATCGCGTTTGATGCAAAACTGCCGGTATCGCCGTCCGCTGCATCGGTCAGCGTAGTTCCCTCTAACGTGATTGAACCGTTCTGGTACGTGGTTCCCGTGGGAATGGCGTCGCTTATCGCTGCATTGGTTAGCGTTCCGCTACCGGAAATCGTGGCGATAAGCCGATATGTGATGATCGACCCTGGAACCGAAGTGGTTCCGCCAAACGGATCAGCGACAACCGCGCTTTTGGCGAAACTGATCGTTGCATTTTGCACTATGTAGCGCCCGCTATCGGTGCCATCGGCACCGGTTGACCCGACGACTGCATTACCGCCGCCTTGGCCTTGGCCTGCAAATGTGGTTCCGGGTGCGCCCGTTCCGGTTGTTGCCGCCGCAGTCAGTTCAACAATGCCGCGATCATTATCATTCTGGCCGGCCGGGATTGATGAAAGCACGAAAACGCGGATCGAAGCGTCTGACGCAAGCACCGGATCATTCGTGCCCTGCGTGTAAACTGTGTCAATGCCGGCGTCATAAACGCCGTTGCCGTTGGTATCGAGAACAATCGAAGTCGTGGTTGGATCAAACTGATCACCGCCCACGGCCGCATTCGGGGTCAGGCGAAATGCTTCGCTGCCATTGCCCGTGTTTGTAACGGTAAAGCTCAGCACCCGGTTGATGGAACCGGGGGTTACGACGATGTCGCCCGCATCTGCAGTTGCAACGGTAACGTCAAGCAACTCGTCAACGACGATATCGACCGTGTTCGATGGGACTGAAACCTGATTGCCGCCGGGATCGTCGTATGACGCAGTGGCGGTGTTGCTAATCGTCGTGCCTGCTGTCGTGCCAACCGCCATTACCGGGCTCGCAAAGCCAATCGTTGCGCTTGCAATTATCAGCGGCACTGCTCGCGAAAGCCGCACGTTGATAATCGACCAATTTGAACCCTGTTCCATGCTAACCCCGTAAAATTACTACTCGATAGGGCTGCATTGCATCAGAAGGAGCAAAGAAAGAGTTAAGAGACGTCAAAAATACTGGCGTCAAATAGGGCGAAAACCCTTTGGATACGGGCTGCGATTGTCGAATGGAGAGGGCGTGATGATGACATGACGTCAAATATCGGCAGTTTACGTGCCAATTCTGGGCGGATTCGGGCTTTATGTGCACGACGCGCTGTTGTTTTAACAATGATCGCCGTTATGCCTTGATCGTGCCTTGACAGGCAAAACCGCCTCGCCTAACAGCCGCTCACCGCATATCAGCGGGTGTAGCTCAGTTGGTTAGAGCGTCGGCCTGTCACGCCGAAGGTCGCGGGTT
>JBBTEI010000115.1:0-11476 GCA_038042405.1 Pseudomonadota bacterium | reverse complement strand
TCGCGCTCATTCCTGCCGCAATCGGGCGATCAGTTTTTGAGCTTCAACGCAACGGGCGCGACGCTCAAACCCGAACGATTCGACAATTATGAAGTTGGCGCGAAGTGGGACATTCTCCCCACGTTGACATTGAACACCGCCGTCTTCCGGCTTGACCGCGAGAATACGCGCGCGCCCGGCCCCATTGCAGGCCAGATTGTCCAGACAGGCTCACAGCGCAGTAGCGGGTTTGAATTGTCTCTCGTCGGTAACATTATCCCAAAGCTGACGACCAGCCTTGGCTATGCCTATACCAATGCCAAGATCACAGCGACGACAACTGCTGCTCCCAATGGCCGCCGCGTTGGACAGGTGCCGCGTAATCAACTGTCATTGTTCAACCGCTATGAAGTGACCGACAAGCTGGGCATCGGTGCGACGCTCTATTATCAAAGCGCGCAGTTCGCGACGATCAGTAACGCCACGCGTCTTCCATCCTACACCCGGATCGACGGCGCGATTTTCTATAAGCTGACTGACAAGTTTGAGGCGCAGGTGAATATCGAAAATCTGACCGACAAAAGCTATTTTCCGGTCGCGCACAATGACAATAACATATCGACCGGCGCGCCAATCAACGCACGGTTTTCCCTCATTGCCAAATTCTAAGTTTTCCAGAGCCTGCGCGGCGCGCTTCCCCCAAAGTGCGCCGCGTCTTTTTTAAGCGGCTTTGCGAATAGGCACTATGACAGCGTCGTCCAGAAACCCGCGGATCAAGCGAACGCAGAGATCGGCTTCGGCCATCAGAAACAAATGCCCGCCGCCTTTGATTACCTCGAGGCGCGAATTGGCGATAAGTGCTTTGAGAAACTTGCCGTTGGCCAGTGGCACGATATTATCTTCATCGCCCATCATAATTAGCGTTTCGGCGCGTATCAGCGGCAGCCAAGGCGCACTCGTCCAGCCCACCAT
The DNA here is from genome assembly GCA_038042405.1 of Pseudomonadota bacterium. GTDB lineage: Bacteria > Pseudomonadota > Alphaproteobacteria > Sphingomonadales > Sphingomonadaceae > Aquisediminimonas. The sequence goes on along the minus strand of JBBTEI010000115.1, from coordinate 10,525 downwards.
TGCAACAAGCTGATACAAATAGCCCATTCTGGTTGGCGGCTTGATCCGCTCGACATGCGCGTCGGAGCCTTCATCCTTGCCACCGTAAAGCTTCTTGAAATTTTTGAGCATAAAATCGGGGTCAAGATAACGGCGCGGATCGGCCATTTTGGTAAGCGCGCTGATTTTCCCCGGAACCATCAACATTCCCGCAGTTGTGGCGACAAGGATGAGCTTGCCAACGCGTGCGCCATTCTGGAGCGCGAACTGCTGTGCGAGACCGCCACCCCAGCTAATCCCGATCACGTCGACTTTGTCATAGCCGAACTGGTCAAGCAGCATATCTGCAATCCGCGCCATCATCCATGGACGATATGGCATCGCGGGATCAGGTGATCCGCCGATGCCAGGCATATCAAATGTAATAAAATCGCGTTCGGCCATCTGCTCGGCAAGCGGAGCAATTAGTTCAAGGTTTGCGCCAATGCCGTTGAAAAAGAGGATCGGCAAATGATCATTCTTGCCGCTAATCCAGCGTGCGACGCGGATCGTGCGGCCGTCAACCTCTTCCATTGTAATGATCGGTGACATGCGGAGCTCCCCAATTTGAATGATGCGCAACCTTGTCACGCAATTTGGGTGAAGTTGTGACGCGGTTCACCGCGCGGTGCAAGCCACAAGTTGATTGCTGTGGCCAGCTTAGCCCAAGGTTAGTAATTTTACCGCTTCAGCCTCAGGCATTGGTTTTTTGAACAGCCAGCCCTGACCAAATTGGCACCCGAGATTATCAAGTTCTGCAAGTTGAAATTCGTTTTCAACACCTTCGACGATCACCGCCATGCCCATGGAATCGGCGAGTTGCTTCATTGCCGAAACAATCGACCAATTTGAATTGGTCTCGGTCTGCTTCATCACAAAGGATCGATCAATCTTGATTGTGTCAAATGGCATGGTTTGCAAATGAGCGAGCGATGAATAACCTGTACCAAAGTCATCGAGGCTGACTTGTATGCCCATCGTGCGCAGCTGCTCAATGGCATGTGCGGCATATGCGGGGTTTGTTACGGCTGAGCTTTCGGTCAATTCGAGCCGGATCCATTTGGCGTCTGCCCCTGTTTCGAGAAGAATGTCGCGTACTAGTTCAACAAAATGAAGCTGCTGAAACTGTTGGATCGCGACGTTGACGCTGATGTAGATTGGTTTCCCTGCCATCCGCACCGACTGTAGCCGTCCGGCCGCGCGACATGCCTCGCGCAAAACCCAGGTACCAATGGGAATGATCAAGCCACATGCTTCGGCCGAGCTAATGAACACATCGGGCATGACAATTTCATTGTCGTGGCGGCGCCACCGCACCAATGCCTCGAATCCTACCAAGGTGCGACCAGCAAGCGAGACGATCGGTTGATAGTGAAGCTCGAACGCCGAAGTCTCAATGGCGCGTCGCAAGTCCGCCTCCAAATCCAATCGTACCAGGGCTTCGGTACGCATCTGGTCGGAAAAGATCACGGTTTGTCCAGGTGCTGTGGACTTTGCTTGGTACATGGCGACGTCGGCATCGCGCAGTAGCTCCTGCGACGCCTCATAAACGGGGTGGTTGAATGCGATGCCTATGCTGGCCATTGCGCGCACATCATTCGTACCAATCCGCTGGCTTGGTAGCAGACATTTGTGGAGCGCGCTGGCAATTTCGGTCGCTGTGCCTTCGTTTCCGTCGGCGCGGATCATGATAGCAAATTCATCACCACCAATGCGAGCCAAGAGAATTTGCTCGATCCATGCAAGCGCGGCATATTTATCGACGACATCGCGCAGGCGCTCTGCCATGGCCATCAAAAGCATGTCACCGGCAACATGGCCCAACGTGTCGTTGACCAATTTGAAGCCGTCCAGATCCATGTAGATTAGTGACAGACGAAAGTCCGAACTTTCGTGCTCGGCCATAAAAACAGATTGCAGCTCGGCTTCAAATGCCACCCGGTTGGGCAAGCCCGTTAGTGCGTCAGTGGTCGCATTGACGCGTAAGATATCGGCGTGCCGCCTGCGTTTGAAAACGCGCCCGATTTGCGTACCGATTTGCATGAGTATTTCAAGAAATTCTGGCTCGGGCTCGATCGTCTCTGTTTGGTAAAATTCCAAGGCACCAACGAGTTCGTGCCCCATCAGCACCGGAACGGCAATGCTGCTTCGCAGCCCGCATCGTTCGGCGGCTGGCGACCGGCTAAACGCGGCTTGCGCATGGATATCTGGTGTCCAGATCGGTGCTTGTTCAAGAAATAGGCGGCCCGGGACTGACGCACAAGGCCAGGCAACAAGCGATCTTGAAGCTTCGATAAAGGGGAATATGACATCGGAATCCTGTGCGGCCCAGATGTCAGTTCCTTCAAGGCGCTCGTCGTCACTTGGCCCCCGGCGGACAAGCGCATGGCCAACCGCCCAGCCGGTCGCAAGACAAATCTCATGTGTTGCATATTCAAGCGTCTGGTAAGGATCGTCGCAATCATTGGCAAAGCTTGAAATGCTGTTTAGCAATTTAAGCTGTTCTCGATTGATGTAGAGCTCTCGCAAACCAAGTTCGGCGATCGACTCGGCTTCGCGCCGCGCCGATTTTTCGCGGGCGAGTTCGCGTTCCAGCCGCATACACTTCTTTTGGAGCCGCTCTGCGGTTTCGAATTCTTTGCTGTGAGGCTCGAAACTCATACCCAAGCTATTTCGATCTGACACATGGGATGATCATCGTGCATACATATCGGCTGTCGCACGCTGATCGTTTCATCGTAATAATCAGCAAGTCCGAGTATGAAACCTTGCGCAAGATAACATAGTTTACGCGGCGAATTATAGCCTAGTGTCACAGTATTTTCGGTTTCGACAAAATGAAAATGGGGGCATCCTGCTCCGGTATAGAGCTTGTGGACTTCGGGGTGTATGATCGTATTGATACTCAGGACGAAAGAGCGCAAATTTGCGGCTTGATCGAAGAATTTCGGAAATCGTTTATAGAGTTTCGGGATTGCCAAGCGCCCGATCCGCAGAAGCAGGCGGGCCTTGGAATCCCCCATTAATTCCGATGCAGCGCTAATAAGGCGGGAGAATTGCTCGTCGGGATAGCTACCAAGCGACGTGTAGGCACCATCAAGTCCAGCCTGTGAAAGCAACTTGTCCCAGACGGAAGGCCCCCACTCGATCGCTACCACGTCCTCGACGACGTTGAAAATTATGCCCTTCATCTGCAGATGTTCCCAACCAGCGGCGTCACTTACTTTAACGGCTGGAAGCGGCGAAACTTTAGGGCAGCTTCAACTCATCCAAAGGCATAGGCACCTGGCGCCGAGTCACCAGCGGGATAATCCTTGTTCCCAAGCGTCTTGGGTGCTGCCTTGAGCGCGCCTGACCGGCTTTTGAGCCATTCGATCCAGAACGGCCACCATGATCCGCTGCATTCCTGCACCATACCCATCCATGCGTCGGGGGTGGTGGGGAGGGCTTTGCCCGAGCGGAAATATTTGGCTTTCGGATTCCCCGGAGGATTTAGGATCGCCTGAATATGACCGCTTTGCGAAAGGACGAACTCGATATTCTTTGAACCAAAGAGTTGGGTTGAGCGGTAACAGGCTTTCCACGGCGTGATATGATCGGTGACGCCCGCGAGGATGAACAGGTCATTGTCGACCTTGGTCAGATCAACCGAATGGCCAGCCATGTTTGATTTGCCCGGATTGATGAACGGCTGTTCCTCATACACGCGCAGATAGTCCGAATGGAGCGACGCTGTCAGGTTGGTCGTGTCATTATTCCAGTGGAGGATATCGAACGCTGGTGGATCTTCTCCGTGGAGATAATTGTTTATGACATAATTCCACACTAGGTCATTGGGGCGCAACCACGCGAACATGCGTGAGAGCGATGCGCCTTCCAAAATGCCCTTCTTGGCCGAGCGTTCGCGCGCGAGCTTGATGCCGTGATCTGAAACAAGGGCACCGACCTCGCTATCGGTACGTTCAGGGGCGAGAACGGTGACCATCATCGTGACGCAGCCAATGCGTTTATCTTTGTTCGCGGCCATTTTGGAGAGCAGGGTCGCGGTTGTGATCCCGCCCGAGCAGGCACCAGCGACGTTGACGGTCTTGCTGCCGCTGACGCTGCAAATCACGCCAATCGCTTCGATGATCGCATCAACATAATCGGCCAAACCCCATTCGCGGTGTTCAACCTGCGGGTTGCGCCAGCTAATCAGGAAGGGCTGGAGGCCGTTATCGCATTCATATTTGACGATGCTTTTTTCCGGGGACAGGTCGTTGATATAGGCCTTGTTGATCTGCGGCGGGATGATGAGCAGCGGGACAGCGTGCACCTTCTCCTGCGTCGGGGCGTATTGGATCAACTCCATGATTTCAGTTTTATAGACCACCGCACCCGGCGAAATTGAGAGATTTTCGCCCAGTTTGAAGGCGCGCGAATCCACTTGGCTCACGATCCCGTCATTATGCACCATATCATTATAGGCGTTGCGAAGACCCTTGATCAGCGACCCGCCGCCGGTTTCCATCGCTTTTTTGATTGCCGAAGGATTGCCCGCGAGCGTATTGGTCGGAGCGATTGAATCGATGATCATGCCTGACACAAAGGTCGCGCGCGCGCGTTCAAGATCGTCAAGCTCAAGATCATCAATCCAGCGCTTGGTGCCTTTCTCCATCGCCAGATAATATTGCATCCCCGCCTTGTAGAACGGGTTGGCGGCCCATGCGCCGTCCATGAAACGTTTGTCGCGCGGATTGGGGGCAAGCTCAGACTGATTGGTCATGATCTTGATCACGTCATCGGAAAACATTTGCGCGTGCTTCATCGTCCGCATGGGATTGCCAGCGGTTTCACGCAGCATGACGGCGACCGCACCCATTAAATCCTCACGCGCAATCCCAACAATCGGATTGAGCCCGCCTGTAGCTTCATTTTCATCATTGATCGGCGTTTTCTTGGCAGCCATTTGCGTGTCATCCTCGCTTTATATCTTGATCTGAATTGAGGCGAAAAGGCGCGCAGAGTCAAATAGGGAATATCGGAACATTTATGACGCACTGAAGGATCGCCGGTTGCCTCCGATCTTGCTGGGGCAGTTTTGCTACGATCCGCTATTCAGATATGCTTGATGACGGGGTTTTAGTGAGGGTCGCATTTGATCCAACGGGATTGCTGAACAACTTATCCGCAATTATTTTTGATCTCAGTTATGATGTATGTGCAGGTGAACGGCTTCAACTCTGTACCAGCGGGCCTAACCGCCTTCGCGCGCCAGCCATTCCTCAAGCCATTTGATCGTATAATTGCCATCAATCACATCAGGTTCACGCAGCAGCGCCTGATGCAGCGGAATTGTGGTCTTCACGCCGTCCACCACCATTTCCTCTAGCGCGCGGCGCATCCGCATCATGCAGCTTTCGCGGGTACGACCGTAGACGATCAGCTTGGCGATCATTGAGTCGTAATAAGGCGGGATTCGGTAGCCGGTATAAAGCCCGCTATCGACGCGGACGTGCATCCCACCAGGCGGGTGATAGGCGGCAATCGTACCGGGGGAGGGGGCGAAAGTCGCGGGGTCTTCAGCATTGATGCGGCATTCAATCGAATGGCCGCGAAACTCGAGATCCTCTTGCTTGACCGAAAGTCCACGCCCCTCGGCGATGCGGATCTGTTCGCGCACCAAATCAAACCCGGTGATCATTTCTGTGACAGGGTGTTCAACCTGAATTCGCGTGTTCATTTCGATGAAGTAAAATTCGCCATTTTCCCACAAAAATTCGATAGTGCCCGCGCCGCGATAGCCCATGCCGGCCATCGCGTCCGAAACGATCTTGCCCATTCGCATCCGCTCTTCGTGGCTGATAACGGGCGAGGGGGCTTCTTCAAGCACTTTCTGGTGCCGCCGTTGGAGCGAACAATCGCGCTCGCCAAGGTGGATCGCGCTGCCATTGCCGTCACCGAACACTTGAAATTCGATATGGCGCGGATTGCCAAGATATTTTTCGAGATAGACGGTGGCATCGCCAAACGCCGCTTTGGCCTCGGTGCCTGCTTGGAGCATTTGCGTTTCAAGTTCTTCGGCGGAATTGACGACCTTCATGCCGCGCCCGCCGCCGCCCGATGCTGCCTTGATGATCACGGGATAGCCAACCTGAGCCGCGATTGCCTTGGCTTCTGCTATATCCTCAATCGCGCCGTCAGAACCGGGCACAAGCGGCAGGCCAAGCGCGCCTGCGGTGCGTTTGGCCTCAACCTTGTCACCCATAGTGCGGATATGTTCGGGTTTGGGGCCGACGAAAATAATCTGATGCTCTTCGATGATTTCTGCAAAGCGCGCATTTTCAGAGAGGAAGCCGTAGCCGGGGTGGATCGCATCGGCGTTGCTGATTTCAGCGGCTGAAATGATCGCAGGCACGTTGAGATAGCTATCCTTGGCGGCTGGCGGGCCGATACAAATGGCTTCGTCGGCAAGGCGGACGTGCATCGCATCAGCGTCGGCAGTCGAATGTACCGCGACTGTTTTGATCCCCATTTCATGCGCCGCGCGGTGAATACGCAGGGCAATTTCGCCGCGATTGGCGATCAGCAGTTTTTCAATAGCCATGTCTTCGCCCGCGCCTATTCAATGACGACAAGCGGTTGATCAAATTCAACCGGATGACCCGCCGCAACGAGAATCTGGGTCACTTTACCTGTGCGCGGGGCAAGAATCGGGTTCATGACTTTCATCGCCTCAATGATAATCAGCGTATCGCCTTCAGCAACGCTTGTCCCGATGCTGACAAACGGATCGGCCTCTGGTGACGGCGCAAGATATGCCGTGCCCACCATCGGCGATTTGATCGTGCCGGGATGATCCGCCGGGGCGACCGCAACGGCAGGTGTTGCTGCCGGTGTCGCAGCGGGCGCAGCAAAGGCCTGTACGGGGGCCGCGACCGCCGTCATCGTGCGTGCGACGCGGATCTTCCGCCCGCCATCCTCAACCTCAATTTCGGAAAGTTTTGTCTCATCGAGCAGCTCGGCAAGCTGGCGAACAAGTTTGACATCGACCTGCATCGTGCCAGTGGATTTGTCAGTCATTTAACCCCCAAGATGTTGTTTCCATTGCCAATGTCAGAGCTTTGCGGCGGCGTCCAGCGCTAGCGTGTAGGATTTGGCACCATGCCCGGCAAAACAGGCGGCGGCGGCCATCCCAACATAGCTGATATGGCGGAATGGTTCGCGCTTATGTGGATCGGACAGATGCACCTCGATGACGGGCACCTTGATCGATTTGATCGCATCGTGGATCGCGATTGATGTGTGGGTGTAACCGCCCGCGTTGAGCAAAATTGCCTTTACGTTATGGGCATTGGCCTCATGAAGCCAATCAATCAAATGGCCTTCATGATTTGATTGGCGGACATCCACCGTCACCCCGAGCTTCTGGGCGCGATCCTCCAGCATTCCGGCAATGTCATCAAGCGTATCATGCCCGTAAATCTCGGGCTCGCGAAGCCCAAGCAGATTGAGGTTTGGGCCGTTGAGGACGTAAACGATAGGCAGATCAGCCAAGGGTGCGTTCTTTCGGTTGCGACATCAGGGAAGCGCCCCCTATATGGCGTCCGAAACAAAAGCGCAAAGTGGCGAGACTCAATTGACGATAACCATCACCCTCAACGGCGCGCCCCGTAGCGTTGCCCCTGGAATGACCATCGCAGGACTTGCCGCCGAACTTGGGCTTAATCCGACCAAGCTTGCGGTTGAGCGCAATTTGGAGATTGTCCCCCGTTCGACGCTTGCTGCCGTGATGATTGCCGACGGGGATCGGCTTGAGATTGTCCATTTTGTTGGGGGTGGAAGTCTCGAATATCAGGCTGTGAGAGCCTATAATTGCAGTGCTACAGGCCCAATGATAGATTTGGGAATCGTTTCAGTTGTCGATGCACACAGACTGATCAAAGAGCGGATGATATTTGCTGGTGTAGTGTTCGAAGATGAGATCGAATCAATCGCGAAAACTATGTTTGGATTTAATCGTAATGAAGAAGATTTCGTCGAGATTAATATAATAACAAAGGATTTTATAACAGTTAGACAGGAAAAAATCACAAAGGGGTTTTTTAGTAAAATTTTTGGTCAGGGCGACTACTTGGTTGAAGTGTCAGGTGTCGCTCAGCTTGACGAAATTATTGATGCCTATTTTTGTAGTGCAGCAGAATCTTTAGCCATCTTGCAGCGATATCCTAACAAGGCTTGATGATGAATTGGAATGTACAGTTATGAATGACATTTGGACGGTGGCAGGTCAGACCTTCACCTCGCGGCTGATTGTCGGGACCGGAAAATACAAGGATTTTGCGCAGAATGCGGCGGCGCTTGAGGCATCGGGGGCGGAAATCATCACCGTTGCTGTCCGTCGGGTTAATGTGTCTGATCCCAGCGCTCCCATGCTGACCGATTTTATCGATCCCAAAAAATACACTTATCTGCCCAATACGGCGGGCTGCTTCACTGCCGATGATGCCGTCCGCACGTTGCGGCTTGCGCGTGAGGCGGGCGGCTGGGATCTTGTCAAACTTGAAGTGCTTGGTGAAGCGCGCACACTTTATCCCGACATGCGTGAGACTTTGAAAGCCACCGAAACGCTGGTGCGTGAGGGCTTTAAGCCGATGGTGTACTGCGTTGATGATCCGATTGCGGCGAAACAGCTCGAAGAGGCGGGTGCGGTCGCAATCATGCCGCTTGGCGCGCCGATTGGTTCAGGGCTTGGCATTCAGAACCGCGTGACGATCCGCCTGATTGTTGAAGGCGCAAAAGTGCCCGTGCTCGTCGATGCAGGCGTTGGTACGGCGAGCGATGCAGCGATTGGTATGGAGCTTGGTTGCGAGGGCATCCTGATGAACACCGCAATTGCCGAAGCGAAAGACCCCGTGAAAATGGCGCGCGCAATGAAACTTGCAGTTGAAAGCGGTCGACTGGCGTACACTGCGGGGCGGATGGGGCGGAGGATGTATGCCGATCCGTCAAGTCCGCTGGCGGGTTTGATCTAGCTGCTTGTGATCTAAGCCCTTGTGTGCCGCTGCTTTGCGGTGCAGTCTCCGCTAAATGTCCGGGGCACCATTTGACGAGATTCGGGGATTTGGCGAGGGCAATGCCTGTCGCGCTGAATTTGTCGAACTCGGTGATTGGTTGACCAACACACCAGCCGCTGAACTTGATCGCCGCCAGCAATCGGCCGAGGCAACCTTTCGTCAATTGGGGATCACCTTTGCGGTTTATGGCGAGGAAGATTCGGCGGAGCGGATCATCCCGTTCGATATTGTTCCACGGGTGTTCACTGCGTCCGAATGGGCGTCGCTTTCGGCGGGCCTGACGCAGCGGGTTGAGGCGATCAACCTGTTCCTCAGCGATATCTATGGCCCGCGCAAGATTATCGATGACGGCATCATTCCACCCGATCTGATATTCGGCAATCCGCAGTTTCGTCCTGAAATCGTGGGGTCAACGCCGCCGCACAATGTTTGGTCGCATATTTGCGGGATTGATCTGGTAAGGACAAGCGCCGATGATTTCTGGGTGCTTGAAGATAATGCGCGTACCCCTTCGGGCGTATCCTATATGCTCGAAAACCGTGAGGCTATGATCCGGCTGTGCCCCGAACTGTTCCGCCAATATCAGGTGGAGCCGGTCGATAGTTATACCGATCTGCTTCACGAAACGCTGCAATCAGTCGCACCAAAGGGTGCGGGAAGCGACCCGGTTTGTGTGATCTTGACGCCGGGGCACTACAACTCGGCCTATTATGAACATAGCTTCCTGGCCGATACGCTCGGAATCGAGTTGGTTGAGGCGGCTGACCTTGAGGTTGATGATGATAAGGTGTGGATGCGCACCATTACTGGGCGGCTTCAGGTGCATGTCATTTACCGGCGAGTTGATGATGATTTCCTCGACCCGCTGATGTTCCGCCCGGACTCGATGCTCGGCGTGCCGGGGCTGATCGCTGCGTACCGCGCGGGTAATGTCACGATCGTCAACGCGCCGGGCACCGGGATCGCCGACGATAAGGCGGTTTATTCCTATATGCCCGAAATCGTGCGTTATTATTCAGGTGGTGAGGCACTGCTTCCCAATGTTGAGACATATCGTTGCCGTGAGCCGCAGGCGCTCACATATGTGCTTGATAACCTTGAGAAGCTCGTAGTGAAGCTTGTTGACGGTTCAGGCGGCTATGGGATGCTGATCGGGCCGACGTCGACGCGCGCGCAGATTGAAGAATTCCGTGCCGCACTGATTGCGCAGCCGAGCCGCTATATCGCCCAGCCTACGCTGGCGCTTTCAACCGTGCCGACGCTGACGGATCAAGGGATTGCGCCACGCCATGTTGATTTCAGGCCGTTCGTGCTGAGCCAGGCAGGCAAGGTCAAGATCGTGCCCGGTGGGCTGACGCGCGTTGCGCTAAAGCAAGGCTCGCTGGTCGTTAATTCAAGTCAGGGCGGCGGCACCAAGGATAGCTTCATCCTGTCTAACAATGGTGAGGCGG
>JBBTEI010000114.1:3930-9616 GCA_038042405.1 Pseudomonadota bacterium | reverse complement strand
AGACCTGGGCCGCGTTTGACCGCGTCGCGCGTCGCGATTTGCTGCGTCCAGCGGTTAACATGGGTGTAGCTCTGCGTTTGAAGAAATTCCGCCGCATCATAAACCGCATTGACAACAACCGCGCCGTACCACGGCCATATCGCCATATCGGCAATCGAATATTCGTCACCCGCCATATATTCGTTGATCGCGAGATGCTTATCAAGCACGTCCAACTGCCGCTTCACCTCCATTGCAAAGCGGTCAATGCAATATTCAATCTTGGTCGGCGCATAGGCATAAAAATGGCCAAACCCGCCGCCGAGATAGGGCGCGCTGCCCATCTGCCAGAATAGCCAAGACAGGCACTCAGTGCGCTTTGCATGATCCGTTGGCAGGAATGCACCAAACTTTTCGGCCAAATAAAGCAGGATCGCGCCCGATTCAAAAACGCGAGTCGGCACCTGCGTGCTATGATCCATCAGCGCTGGAATTTTGCTATTGGGATTGGCGGCAACAAAACCGCTGCCAAATTGATCGCCCTCCTGAATTCGGACGATCCATGCGTCATATTCTGCGCCGGAGTGGCCAAGTGCTAGCAGTTCCTCAAGCATCACCGTCACCTTCACCCCGTTGGGCGTGGCGAGCGAATAAAGCTGCAAGGGATGTTTCCCGACGGGCAAGTCCTTTTCCGACGTCGCGCCTGAAATCGGACGATTGATGTTGGCGAACCTGCCGCCGCTTTCCTTGTCCCATGACCAAATTTTAGGGGGCGTATATTCTGCGGTGTCGGTCATCAAATTATCTCCGGCAAATAAGTGTCAATTTGCTACTAGCATGAGATGTTCGGCCGAAACAGCCACATCGTTACCGCACGCCTATCGGCCCAGCGCGCGCTTTACCTGCGGCAATATCCCCGCGACGACGACGCTTACACCCTTTCCGGTGGGGTGAATTCCATCCTTGAGCAAAAGCGTGCGATTGGCTGTCACACCGTTCAGGAAAAACGGATAAAGCTTAACGCTATATTGCCGTGCAAGCTTTGGATAGACCGCGTCGAAGCGCGTTTGATACGCTTTACCCATGTTTGGCGCGGCGAGCATTCCGGCAAGCAGTACGGGGATGCCACGCTTTTTCAAGTCAGCAAGGATCGCCGAAAGATTGGCCTCGGTCTGCGCCGGGTCAATTGCGCGGAGCATATCATTGCCGCCAAGTTGAAGGATCACAAGATTAGGCTTTGCCTTAAGACTGCGCAGCACGAATCCAAGCCGTGCACGACCCTGCGCGGTGGTATCACCCGAAACCCCTGCATTATGCACACGCGCCGGGGTGCCGCCGCGCCGCAGGGCTGCCTCAAGCTGAACCGGAAAGCTTTCGGCGGGTTTCAGGCCGTAACCCGCGCTCAAACTATCGCCAAATGCGACGACGAACTTATCGGCTGCCAATGCGGGCGTACTGACAAATAAAACAATCACCGCAAACAGTTTGAAAATCTGCGCCCGCACGCCATATAGTTTCAATTCAATACGCACCTGAAAGTCCTTCTGACGCTATGCCTTCCCCTAATATTGTGATTGATGCCCGCGATGTCACCCTGTCGCTCGGCGAAAATAGCGCGCGCGTCGATATTTTGCGCGGAATTTCGCTTTCGGTCTCTGCCGGATCAAGCGTCGCGCTGCTTGGCGCTTCGGGTTCGGGCAAGTCATCGCTGATGGCTGTGTTGTCTGGCCTGGAGCGTGCATCGGGTGGATCAATCCATGTTGCTGGCGCTGATTTCAGCACGATGGATGAGGATGATCTGGCGCGCGCACGGCGCGGGCGGATTGGCATTGTTCTTCAGGCGTTTCATTTGCTCCCTACCATGACAGCGCTTGAAAATGTCGCAGTGCCGCTTGAGCTTTCAGGCATTGAGGCTGCTTTTGACCGAGCCGCCGAAGAGCTTGCCAGCGTTGGTCTGGGCGCGCGGCTTGGCCATTATCCGGCACAGCTTTCAGGCGGGGAGCAGCAGCGCGTGGCGATTGCGCGTGCAATTGCGCCCCGCCCGGCGCTCCTTTTTGCCGACGAACCAACCGGAAATCTTGATGCCGCGACCGGCGAAGCGATCATGGATTTGCTCTTCACGCGGCAACGCGAAACCGACGCAACGCTGATCATGATCACGCATGACGCAGCGCTCAGCAAACGGTGTGACCGAGTTGTGACCCTGCGAGACGGCGTCATCGCAAGCGATAGTGCAGCATGAAGCTCGCGCTACGTTTTGCATTACGCGATTTGCGCGGCGGCCTCACCGGGCTTCGCTTGCTCGCGATTTGCTTATTTCTCGGCGTTGCTGGCCTTGCCGGGGTGGGCAGCCTAACCTCTGCAATCGGTGCTGCGATTAGTGAGCAGGGGCAAGCATTGCTTGGCGGCGACATTGAATATAAAATCCTTCAGCGCGAAGCGAACGCCGACGAATTGGCCGCATTCGCCAAGGCTGGCCGCGTTTCAACCGTAATGCGGACACGCGCGATGGTGGCGCGCGGCGACGGTGAAGAGGCGTTGCTCGGTGAACTTAAGGCGGTTGACGCGGCCTATCCGCTGTTCGGTGCGCTCACGCTTGCCCCCGGCGCGATCATGCCGCGCCCCGGCAAAGGTGATGTCGCGCTCGCCGAAGCGCTCGCCGAACGCCTTCGGGTGAAGCCGGGGGATAACGTGCGGATTGGCGAAGCGCAGTTCCGTGTCGCCGGGATTATCGACAAAGAGCCTGACCGGATGGGTTCGGGCTTCACGTTCGGGCCGACTGCGCTCATCAACATGGATGATCTTGCTGCGACACGCCTGATCCAGCCGGGCAGCATTTATGACATGCGTTACCGCATCCGTTTGGGCCAGAATGCCGATCCAAAGGCGGTAATCGCGCGGATCAACGCTGGCTTCCCCGACGCCGGTTGGGAAACCAATGATCGCAGCAACGGGGCGCCCTCTACACGACGCTTTGTGGAACGGATGGGGCAATTCCTCTCGCTCGTCGGCCTGACGGCACTGATCATTGCAGGCATCGGCGTTGGCAATGGCGTATCAAGCTATCTCAGCGGTAAGCGCGCGGCAATTGCTACGATGAAGGCGATGGGGGCCGATTCGCGGACGATTTTCCTGACTTATTTTCTGCAAATAATGATCATCTCAGTTGGCGGGATATTCGCAGGCGTGGCGCTTGGCGCGGCCTTGCCAGTGGTTGCAGCGCAATTCACTGGAGACGCATTGCCAATGCCAGAGGGGTTTGCGCTGTATCCAGCACCGCTGGGCGTGGCAGCGCTCTTTGGCTTGCTCACCGCGATCCTCTTTGCGACGATACCGCTCGCACGCGCGGGCCGCGTGCGCGCCGCTACGCTCTTTCGCGGCAACCTGAGTTCAAATGAGCGACTTCCGGCAGGAACAATGTTCATCGTTGCGCTGATCGGGGTTGCACTTGCGTTGCTCGCAGTGTTTTCGGCGTATGAACCCGGTTTTGCCGCGATCTTCATTACGGCGGCGGTTGCACTGCTCGCATTGCTCTACGGCGTGGGGGCTTTGGTGCAGTGGCTTGCGGGACGCTTGCCCCGCCCAAAGCGCCCCCTGCCCCGGCTTGCACTCGCCAATCTCCACCGCCCCGGCGCGCAGACTGGTCGGCTGGTCGTTGCGCTTGGACTTGGGCTCTCGCTGTTCACGATGCTCGCGGTGATTGAAACCAACCTGTCTGGCCAAATGACAAGCAACATCCCCAAAAAAGCGCCAAGCTTCTTCGCGCTTGATATCCCTCAAGGAGAGGTTGATCGCTTTCGCGCGATTGCCAACAACGCCGCGCCGGGATCCGATATTATCACTGTCCCCTCGCTGCGCGGTGCGGTCGTGGCCGTAAAAGGGCAGCGCGTTTCCGAAATGAAGGAGATTCCGCCCGACGCTTGGATATTGCGCGGAGATCGCGGACTGACCTATGCGGACGATATGCCCAAGGGTAATACGCTGGTGTCGGGCAAATGGTGGCCCAAGGATTACACCGGGCCGTCTCTCGTTTCGGTTGATATCCGCGCTGGCGAGGCACTTGGCTTGAAGCTTGGCGATGAATTGGTCGTTTCCGTGCTCGGCGTCGAAGTGCCCGCAAAAATCGCCAATTTCCGCGAGATTGATTGGGACTCAATGGGGCTGAATTTCGCGCTCATTTTCTCGCCCAACGCACTTGTGGACGCTCCGCACAGCTTTCTGGCCACCATCTCGGTGCCTGATACAGCGGGCTCTGCGCGTGAGGCACAGCTAAACCGAGATGTTGCTAAGGCATTCCCGTCGGTCTCGCTTGTCCGCGTCAAAGAAGTGATTGCCTCGGTTTCAACCTTGCTTGGCCAGCTATCGGCGGCCGTGCGCGCCGCTGGGTCGGTCGCGATCTTCGCCGGGATTGCAGTGCTGATCGGCGCGATAGCGGCGGCACAGCAGTCGCGAATTTATGATGCTGTGTTGCTTAAGCTGCTTGGCGCGACGCGTTCACAAATCCTCAGCGGGCAGCTTATTGAATATGCCGCGCTTGCACTCATCGTCGCCGGGATTGCGCTCGCGGTTGGCGCGGGCGGGGGTTGGTATATTGCCACGCAGTTGCTCACGCTAGAATGGGCACCCGATTGGGGCGTCGTATTGGCGACGCTTGGGATCGGGACTTTGATCACGCTCGGCCTCGGCCTTGCTGGATCAATCCCCGCGCTGGCAGCGCGTCCAGCGCGGGCGCTCCGCGAGCTTTAGGCAAAGCTGTACGCGCCGCCTTTTTCGAGTGCCGCCACATAGCCGGAGCGCGAACGCACTTTGGTAAGCCATGCGGCAAGTTTGGGGGCAGCTTCGGCCAAGTTAGCACGGACGTTCGCCGCTTCGATCGGGAAACTCATGATAATATCAGCCGCGCTGATTTCAGGGCCAAGAAAGCCGCCCTTTTCAACAACCACCGATTCCTGATATTTGAGGTGGAGCGCGATTTGCGCATCGACAAAGCCAAATGCCGGGCCCGTTTGATCGGGGATCATCCCCATGATCAGCTTCATCACGAGCGGCGGCATCGCTGAACCTTCGGCGTAATGCATCCAATAGCGGTGCGTTTTATAGTCGGCATGTTCGCGCGCCGGATGGAGGCGATGCGTGCTATCAAAGCGGTCAAGCAAGGCTTCAAAAATTGCCCCAGTTTCAGCGACAACCACTCCGTCAATCGTAATAACCGGCGATTTGCCAAGCGGATGGATCGCCAGCAGTTCTGGCGGAGCAAGTCGCGTCATGGCATTGCGTTCATAGCGCTTGATCTCATAAGGAACACCCAGTTCCTCAAGCAGCCAAAGCACCCGCTGTGAACGCGAATCCTGCAAATGATGGACGATGATAGTCATGCCTTAGGCTCCTTGTTGTATCACGACAGCGCGACTGGCGATTTCACGGATAAGCTTAGCCGCCAAGATCGCGGTGACGCCACCAATATCACGTGATGGATTAAGCTCAACGATGTCAGCGCCGATGATCGGGGCATTGATACCGCGCAACACCGCCAATACTTCGCGCACCCTTAGTCCGCCAGGTTCAGGATGTGACACACCCGGCGCTTCGGACGGGTCAATTCCGTCCAAATCAAGTGAGATATAAATAGGGCCGGACAGCGACGGAACCGCTTCAGCGGAAAAATCAGCCATCGGAATAATTTCCACGCCAAAGCGCTGCGCTTGTT
>JBBTEI010000114.1:0-3830 GCA_038042405.1 Pseudomonadota bacterium | reverse complement strand
TCAGCGGAAAAATCAGCCATCGGAATAATTTCCACGCCAAAGCGCTGCGCTTGTTCTCGGCAATGCTGCGTAAGGGTGCGGATACCGGTTTGGACAAGGCGACTGGCGTAGCCCGCCTCCATGATCCGAGCAAATGGCGAAGCGTGCGAACGCGGATTGCCCGCGAAATCATCATAAAGATCGGGATGCGCATCGAAATGAAGGATCGTAACGGGGCCGTGGTGCGCGTGGATCGCGGCAAGTACCGGAACGCTTACAGCATGATCACCGCCCAACAATATAGGGATTGCACCCTGTTTAAGGCTGGCAGCAACCGCATCTTGAATGAGACGATCATCGCTTGCTGTGTTCTCAGTCAAGTTGAGGTCGCTTAGGTCATCAAGGATAAAATCTCGACTAACTTCCATGCCGTTTTCGCAACCAAGATTGCCGCGATCACTCCATAACGCTTCGCGAATAGCCTGTGGCCCATGCGCCGCGCCGCGTTCAAACGAACTATTGATGTCAGTTGGCAAACCGATGAGCTGAAAAAGCGGAAGCATGACGGTGTTGATTGCGGGATTGAGCATAAATGTCACGCGCAAAAAGACCCGTCGAGAAGACGGGCCTTTGGTTGCTTGAAGCTGTACGCGATTATGCTTTGAATGGTGAACTGCACGGCGGCGATGCAAGCACCCCGCCGCGCATCCAAATCAAAGATCGTCGTCCGCCTCTGGTCCTGTCATCATCACTTCGGCAACCTCTTCGGTCTTGCCGCGAATGAGTGCTTCAATCTTGAGCGCAACCTCTGGGTTTTCGCTCAAATAAGCTTTGGAATTCTCGCGCCCTTGGCCAAGACGAATCGATTCATAGCTGAACCATGCACCCGATTTTTCAACAATTCCGGCCTTCACGCCGAGATCAAGAATTTCACCAGTCTTTGAAATGCCTTGACCGTACATAATATCAAATTCGACCTGCTTGAAAGGCGGGGCAACCTTGTTCTTGACGACCTTCACGCGCGTCGTATTGCCAACAATATCTTCGCGGTCTTTGATTTGGCCGGTACGGCGAATGTCGAGCCGTACTGAGGCATAGAATTTAAGCGCGTTACCGCCCGTAGTTGTTTCAGGTGAGCCGTACATAACGCCAATTTTCATGCGAATCTGATTGATGAAAATGACGGTGCATTTTGAACGGCTGATCGAACCCGTAATTTTGCGCAGCGCTTGGCTCATTAAACGCGCCTGCAAACCAACATGGCTATCGCCCATTTCGCCTTCAATTTCAGCGCGGGGAACGAGTGCGGCCACCGAATCGATCACCAACACATCCACTGCGTTTGAACGCACCAGCGTATCGCAGATCTCAAGCGCCTGCTCGCCTGTATCAGGCTGCGAGACAATCAAATTATCAATATCCACGCCCAATTTCTTGGCATAGCCTGGATCAAGCGCATGTTCGGCATCGATGAATGCCGCCGTCCCGCCTGCCTTCTGCGCCTCAGCAATTGCATGAAGCGCAAGCGTTGTTTTGCCCGAACTTTCAGGCCCGAAAATTTCAATAACCCGCCCTTTGGGAAGGCCACCAATACCAAGCGCAATATCAAGGCCGAGCGATCCAGTGGACACCGCCTCAATCTCAATCGCTTCACGCGAACCAAGCTTCATCGCCGAACCTTTACCAAAGGCACGATCAATTTGGGCGAGTGCCGCTTCTAATGCTTTTTCTCTGTCACTATTTGCCATTTTCTTCTCAGAATCGATAAGTTTCAATTGTGCGGCCATGGCGCGTCCCTTCTTAGCTGACAAGCGAATATCGCGGTGTACGATCAGCTTGTATGCAATTTGTTCTTAAAGAACAAGGGTGGAACGAAAAATAATCTACGACGCGGTTATGATATCGCGCACCGCCTCGGCAAGCTGTTGAACTGAAAAGGGTTTTGGCAGGAACGCAATGTTGTCGAGATCAATCATTTTGCGCAATTGTTCCTCGGCGTAGCCCGACATGAACAAGATTGGCATTGCTGGAAAATCTACACGCGCTTGTCGCACCATCGTCGGCCCGTCCATTACGGGCATGACAACGTCAGACACGATCAAATCGATATCCGTGCGGCCTGCCAATATCTCAAGTGCGGCTTCACCGTTCGCGGCAGTCAACACCGTATAGCCGTTTCGCGTCAGCGCACGTTCGGCGACTGCGCGCACCATGTCTTCATCTTCGACGAGCAGAATATTGCCGCTGCCCCACGTTTCGGTTGGCTTTGGTTTTGATTTGGGCGGCGCTGGCGCAGCCCCAGCTTCACTACGGTGTACTGGCAAGTAAATGACAAAGCTGGTTCCAGCGCCCGGCGTTGAATCGGCAAAAATGAAACCGCCCGATTGCTTGACGATCCCGTAAACCGTTGAAAGGCCGAGCCCTGTACCTTTACCAACATCCTTGGTGGTGAAAAACGGTTCAAAAATCTTGGGGAGAAGTTCGGGCGGGATACCGGTGCCGGTGTCTGAAATGCTGAGCGCGGTATAATCAGTGATCGGCAGGATATCGCTGCCAAGTTTGCGCACTTCGGCGGTTGACACCGCATAGGTTTGGATCGTCACCGTGCCCCCGCGCGGCATCGCATCACGCGCATTCACCACAAGGTTGACAATCACCTGCTCAAGCTGCCCCGGATCGGCACGCACTGCACCAAGGCTACGGCCATGCTTGACGGTGAGTGTCACCATTTCGCCGAGTAGCCGCTGAAGCAAGTTGGAAATTTCGGCGACAATATCAGGAAGCTGAAGAATTTGCGGGCGCAGCGTCTGCTGACGTGAGAAGGCGAGCAATTGCCGAGTCAGGCTGGCCGCGCGGTTTGAATTATTCTTGATCTGCTGGATGTCATCATAGTCGCTGTCGCCGGGTGTGTGCCGCATCAGCATCAGGTCACAGTGGCCGATTATTCCGGTCAGGATGTTGTTGAAATCATGCGCAACCCCGCCCGCGAGTTGGCCGACTGCTTGCATTTTTGTGGCCTGCGCCACTTGTTTTTTGAGCTTTGATTCCTCGCTGCCATCCTTAATCGAAAGCAGAACAGCCGCTTCGCCGAGCCCGCGTGCGCCAGCAATAGTGAGCGCTACCGGCTCATCGGGCTGATCGCGCAGCCGCACCGCAATGTCGCCTGTCATTGCCTGCCCAGTGGCGAACCGGCGTACCGAATCAGCGACGGCAGCCTTATCCTCACGCACCACCAGATCGCCGGGGTAAATTGGCTTTGATCCTGATGGCAGGTTCACCGCGCGGCAAAAGGCATCGTTCAAATAGAGGAACCGCCCGTCGCGGTCCGCCAGCGCAAGACCGAGCGGGAGGACACCAAGCAGGCTTTGAATATGACCAATGCCGATATCGCCTGTACCGCCCACCCGTCGGCCGTCATCATCAAGGAGGATGATCAGCGTTGGTGTCTCAGGGTTATCAGGCTCTAATGGGATTTGCAGCAACCGAAGCGGAGTGCCGTTACGCCCTTCACTTACAAAATGTACCGCACCATCTGCGCCCGTTTCAAGCAGGGCAACAAAATCACGCCCGGCAATCTGAGCCTCAATCCGGCCAGCCGCACGCACAATAAAGCCCGGCGTCGCGGTCTTGACCCGCCCATCGGCGCTCACCAGCACCATCATCATGCCGGCCTCACCAACGCGCGCGCCTCCCGGCCCGTCAATCAAGCGGCGCGCCTCAGTTACAAGATCGAAATTCTGCGCCGCGCGAAATCGCCAAATCAGATGATCCTCTGATCGGCCACTGCGGAGAATTTCGGCGTTGAATGTCAAGAGATCGCGGCGCAACTGAACGGCGCTGCTGCGCCCGTC
>JBBTEI010000113.1:0-9640 GCA_038042405.1 Pseudomonadota bacterium | reverse complement strand
CGCCCGCGATTTCGCGCATGTGGCCGAGCGGCTTGCAGGGGAATGGCGCGTGATCTGTGTTGATCTGCGTGGACGCGGCGAAAGCGCCTTTGCCAAATTCCCGTTGAGCTATGCCCCGCTCACCTATTTGCAAGATATTGATGAACTGATTGCTGAATTGCGGTTTGACCGGATCATCATATTTGGCACATCGCTTGGCGGCTTGCTTGCCATGATAATGGCGCTTGCGCATCCGGGCCGGATATCGGGCGCGCTGCTCAATGATATCGGGCCTGAGATTGAGATGGATGGCCTGGAGCGTATTCGTGCGACAGTCGAAAAATCGGGAAGTTGGCCAAGCTGGGTTCATGCCGCGCGTGCTGCTGCAGAAACATACGGGGATGCCCACCCCGATTATGACCTGAATGAATGGATCGCGCTCGCAAAACGGCTGTACCGGCTGACGCCACAGGGCCGGATCGTTCAGGACTATGATCTCAAGATTTTGGTACCGATGCGCACGCCAGCCGAACCCGTTGATCTCTGGCCCGCAATTGATGCCTTTGGCGATGTGCCAGTGGCCGTGTTGCGCGGTGGGCTCTCCGATATTCTCTCCGCGACGACCGCTGAAGCGATGATGAAACGGTTGCCCAACGGCCGGTTGACGACCATTCCCCGCACCGGTCATCCGCCTGAACTGGATGAGCCCGAATCCATCGCGGCAATTGATGCGCTGCTGGCTGTGCTCACACGGTGAAAATCCTCCATTGTCATTCGACCTTTTCGCTTGGCGGGAAGGAAGCGCGGGCGGTTCGCCTGATGAATGTTTTTGGTGATGCGGCAGAGCATGTTATCCTCAGCGCCGTGCCTGATGCACTTGGTGCCCGCGATGCGATTGATCCCGCAATTCGTGTGTCTTTCCCCGGTGATGCGGCCCCCTCGCTTTGTGGAAAACCGGCGCTGGCGCGCTATCGCGATCTGCGCGAATATATGCGTGGCTTTGATCTGGTGCTGACCTATAATTGGGGTGCGATGGACGCGGTCGCAGCCCGGCGGTGCCGACCGGCAGGCCAGCCGCCGCTGATCCATCATGAAGATGGTTTCAACGCCGATGAAGGCGTGCGGCTCAACTGGAAGCGCAATTGGTTCAGGCGGCTCATGTTGCCAACGGCCACGCGTTTGGTCGTCCCGTCGCGGCGGCTTGAGGGTATCGCGCGGACTGTGTGGAAACAGTCCGCAAAGCGTATTCTTCGTATTCCAAACGGGATCGACGTGGGCCGCTATGCCGGAGCGCCTGAAGAGGCGCGCATCCCCGGTTTCACCCGCGCGCCAGGTGATATTATTGTGGGCACGCTTGCCGGCCTTCGCAGCGTCAAAAATCTTCCCCGGCTTGTTCGTGCCATTGCGGCGCAGCCACCCCATGTAAAGCTTTTGATTATAGGGGACGGCCCGGAAAGAGATGCCATCGTTGGAGAGGCGGTGCGTGTCGGGATTGCAGGGCGTGTGCTGCTTGTGGGCTTCCTTGCCGATCCGTACCGTTATATCGGCCACTTTGATATGTTCGCGCTCTCGTCTGACAGCGAGCAATTTCCTATATCGCTGGTGGAGGCGATGGCGGCTGGCTTGCCCGTTGTTGCAACCGATGTCGGTGATGTGAAGGCAATGGTGGCAGCAGAAAATCAGGCTTTCATTGTCGATGTCGCGGATGAAGTGGGGTTTGCCGCTGCGCTCTCAAAACTTTCAGCCGATCAGGCGCTGCGCAATACTATTGGTGCCGCGAATAAAGTGGTTGCGATCCGCGAATATGACGAAGCCGCAATGATTGAATCCTACCGCAAACTCTATCAAATCTGACATGTGCCGCGTGTGGGGTGCATGACCCGGCGATGCCCGCAATCCGTCAAGCATCACCGCTCTTGTCGCGCTCTATCGCCTACCGAAAAAAGCCCGCGCAATTTTGGATCGGGACACTATATATGCCCCAACGGGAAGCCTCTTAAGGATCATACATGTTTTCAGGATTGAAGCCGATTACTTATTGTGGCCGCGAGGTTTGGCCGCTGATTGAGGGCGGTAAGGGCGTTTCTGCGACGAACCATACAAGCTCTGGCGCATGGGCCGCAGCAGGCGGCATCGGCACGGTAAGCGCGGTCAATGCTGATAGCTTTGATCCGACGGGAAAGATTATTCCGCAGGTTTATGCTGCGCGCACGCGTGCGGAACGGCATCAGGAGCTCATCCGCTATGCGATCGACGGCGCAGTCGAACAGGTCAAGCGCGCCTATGATATTGCGGGTGGAAAAGGCGCAATCAATATCAATGTCCTCTGGGAAATGGGCGGTGCGCAGCAGATTCTTGACTCGGTGCTTGAACGCACGAAGGGGCTTGTCGCTGGCGTTACCTGTGGCGCTGGAATGCCCTACAAGCTTTCCGAAATCGCATCGAAGCACGGTGTGTCCTATCTTCCGATTATCAGTTCGGCCCGCGCCTTCCGCGCACTGTGGAAGCGTGCCTATTCCAAGGCGGCGGATTATCTTTCAGCGGTCGTTTATGAAGATCCGTGGCTTGCGGGTGGGCATAATGGCCTCTCGAACGCTGAAGATCCCCTGAAACCCGAAGACCCGTATCCCCGCGTCAAGGCGCTGCGCGACACGATGCGTGAGGGCGGCATTGATGATAACGTGCCAATCGTTATGGCGGGCGGCGTCTGGAACCTGAAGGAATGGGAGCATTGGATCGATAATCCCGAGCTTGGCCAGGTTGCCTTCCAATTCGGTACGCGACCATTGTTGACGCAGGAAAGCCCGATCCCGCAAGGGTGGAAAGAGCGGCTGATGACGCTTGAGGAGGGCGACATCCTCCTCCACCGCTTCTCCCCGACCGGATTTTATTCAAGCGCGGTGCGCAATCCTTTCCTCCGCAATCTTGAGGCACGAAGCGAACGACAGATTGCCTTTTCGGGTGAAGCCGCAGGCGATCATACGCATCAGCTTGATGTTGGCGTGAAGGGCCGCAATTTTTGGGTGACCAAGGGCGATCTGCTGCGCGCGCGCGAATGGTACGGCCTTGGATATACCGATGCTTTGAAGACGCCGGATAACACGGTGGTCTTTGTAACAGCCGAGGAGCGGAAGATGATCCGCAAGGATCAGGCCGATTGCATGGGCTGCCTGTCACACTGCGGCTTTTCCTCATGGAAAGATCATGATGATTGGTCGACCGGCTACCTTGCCGATCCGCGCAGTTTCTGCATTCAAAAGACGCTGCAGGACGTGGCCCACGGCGGGTCGACCGAGGATAATCTCGTTTTCGCGGGACATTCGGCATTTCGGTTCAAGAAGGACCCGTTTTATTCAAATGGCTTTGTGCCAACGGTGAAGCAGTTGGTTGACCGGATACTCACCGGGGATTGAGCGATTAATCCAATTCCCAGCCACGTTCGCCGTGGCTGGAGAGGTCTAGCCCGTCATGTTCTGCCTCTTCATCAACGCGCATCGGGATGAGGTATGATAAGCCAAACCCGATAATCAGCGTGACAACGCCCGACCAGAGGACAGCAACACCAACGCCAATAAGCTGTGCCAAGAGTTGACCAGCTAGCCCGCCCGCATCCTCAAATCCGCCGCCGCCAAGTGCTGGCAAAATGAAGATCGGAAATAGAAGCGAGCCCAAAATTCCGCCGACGCCGTGTACCGCGAATACATCAAGCGAATCGTCAATTTTGAAGACTTGCTTGACGAATTGCACCGCGTAAAAGCAGGCCATGCTGCCGATTGCGCCGAGCAATATCGCGCCCGTCGGCCCGATAAACCCAGCGGCCGGGGTTATTGTTGCGAGGCCTGCGACCGCGCCGGTCACGATCCCGACCGAGGTTGATTTGCCAACGCGGATACGCTCAATCAGTGCCCAGATTACTGCTGCTGAACAGGCGGCAAGATGGGTGTTGAGGATCGCAGTTGCCGCATCATCGCCCGCAGCAAGTGCAGACCCGCCGTTGAAGCCGAACCAGCCAACCCAAAGCAGGCCAGCGCCCGTCATGGTGAGTGCGGGGCTGTGCGGGGGCAGCAATGTTTTGTTGAAGCCCTTTCGTTCGCCAAGCAATTTTGCAATGACGAGTGCCGCAATGCCAGCGGTTGCGTGAACCACAATCCCGCCCGCAAAATCAAGCGTCCCAAGTTCAGCCAGCCAGCCGCCGCCCCACACCCAACGGGCGACGGGCACATAGACAAGGAGGCTCCACAGCGCCGAAAATGCGACGACCCAGCCGAATTTTATCCGCTCAACGAACGCGCCGATAATGAGTGCAGGCGTGATGATCGCAAAGGTCATCTGAAATAAAACGAATGCACTTTCAGGCAGCGTGGTATCGGCGCGGAGATCGGCGAGGCCGCGCAGCATCGCATTGCCAAAGCCGCCAAGCCAGCGATCGCCCTCACCAAACACTAAAGTATAGCCGCACACCGCCCACAGCAGCGAGATGACCGCCGTGATCGCAAAACAGTGCATGAATACTGAAAGCACATTGCGGACGCGGACGAGGCCGCCGTAAAACAATGCAAGGCCGGGAAGCGTCATCAGCAATACAAGCGCAGATGATGTCAAAATCCAGGATGTGTCGCCACTGTCCGAAACGATGATCGGCTGAGCCAGCGCGGGCGAGGCCAAAAGCGCTGTTGCCAAAAATGCCATCAAAACGCGCATACTCACCCCTGACTGTTGTTTCGCATGACTGCTAGTCAAAGCGGCTTTAGCAATCAAGCATGGACAAATGCTAAACCCAGCCTTCAAGCACCTGATCGGGCGGGCGGTGGCCATCAACCCAAGCGCGGATATTGGCGATTACCTTTTCACCCATCGCTTCGCGGCCCTCATAAGTGGCAGACCCCATATGCGGGAGCAGGACGACATTCGATAATGCAAGCAAGCGCGGATCTACATCGGGCTCATGTGTGTACACATCAAGCCCGGCACCACCAATCGCGCCAGTTTCCAGCGCCTTGATCAGTGCATCCTCATCAATAATCTCGCCGCGCGCGGTGTTGATCAGATAGGCATCAGGCTTAATCAGCCCGATCCGCCGCGCATCGATCAGCCCGTGGGTTTCGCGCGTATGCGGACAGTTGATCGAGATAATGTCCGCGCTCGATAGCAGCGCATCAAGATCGGGGGCATAGGTTGCGCCAAGTTCGGCCTCGACGCTTTCGGGCAGGCGGTGGCGGTTGTAATAAAGTGTCGTAATCCCGAAGCCCTTCGCGCGTGCTGCCACCGCGCGGCCAATCCGGCCCATGCCAATAATGCCAAGCCGCTTGCCATTGACACGGTGGCCGAGCATCCCGCTAGGCTTCCACCCACTCCACTCTTTCTGCCGGATCAGTTTTTCGCCTTCACCTAGGCGGCGCGGAACGGAGAGGATCAGCGCCATCGTCATGTCGGCGGTGTCCTCCGTCAGAACGCCGGGGGTGTTGGTGACGATGATTCCATTTGCACGCGCCGCCTGCAGATCGATATGATCAACGCCGACGCCGAAATTGGCGATCAGTTTTAGCTGTGGCCCGGCCTTGGCGATCAGGTCAGCATCGATACGATCGGTGATCGTGGGGGTAAGCACATCGGCAGTTGCGATAGCGCTTTCCAAACCGTTGCGCGACATCGCCGTGCCTGTCAGATTGATATGCGCATCAAATAATTCGCGCATCCGCTCCATCACATGATCGGTCAGCTCGGTGGTGACGATCAACTTCGGGCGGGGTGGGCGCGGGTCATTTTGGCTGTTTGGCATTGGCAATTGCTAGATTGATCACAGCGCTCCTGCAAGCATGGCTTGAAGCGCGCCGCAACTTTGTGGCATTGGATGATATTCTGTGGCCGGGGTAATTGTAATGTTGCGTAAATTTCTGGTGATGTCGGGGCTTTCGTTGATTGCGAGCGGGGTAGCGCTTGCGCAAAGCAAGCCACCCTATTGGGCGTCAATTTCGGCGGGCCAGGCAAAGATGCGTACCGGGCCGGGGCGGCAATTCCCGGCAAGCTGGCTATATCAGCGCGCGAACTTGCCAGTGAAAGTGATCGAAACCTATCCCAACTGGCGCAAGATTGAAGACCCCGACGGCACTCAGGGCTGGATGCAGGCCAATTTGATCAGCACGGATCGTTCAGGGCTTGTGCGCGGCGAAATCCGCCCGCTGCGTGAGGCACCTAACGGCGAAGCGCGGATCATTTGGCGCGCCGAACCCGGCGTTGTTGGCAAGCTCTCCGAATGTCGGCGCGGTTGGTGCAAGCTCGATGTGCGCGGGCGGATTGGCTATATTGATGCAACGCATATCTGGGGCGTTGATCCGCAGGAAGCAAAACCCTGACGCTTGCTGATCTGCCTTGGTGGGTGTGGCCGACTGGGGGCGCGATCCTTGGAAGCATCTTCGGCAGCTTTATTGCAGCACTTGTGATTCGCTGGCCGCTTGGACGGTCGGTCATTTCCGGGCGTTCGGCTTGTGACATCTGTGGCCACGGACTTGGTGCGGTCGAACTCATCCCGATTATCAGCGCCGCACTTCAACGCGGCAAATGTCGCCATTGTGGCAGTGCGATTGATCGCAACCATTTGGCGATAGAGTTAGCAGGGGCTGTGGTCGGCGGGGTTGTATTCGGGGTTTCACCGGGCGTCGCCGGGCTTGCGGGCGCGATTTTCGGGTGGGTGCTGATTGCACTCATCGCGCTTGATACTGTGCATTATTGGCTGCCTGATAAGCTGACCTTGCCATTGCTTGTTATCGGGCTTGTCGCTGGCGTCGCGGGTATTGCGCCGCCGTTGATTGATCGTGTCTGGGGAGCCGTAGTGGGATATCTTAGCCTTGCCGCGATTGCCTATGCCTACAAGTGCCTGCGTGGGCGGGATGGACTTGGCGGCGGTGACCCCAAATTGCTTGGTGCGATTGGGGCATGGCTTGGTTGGCAAGCGTTACCGATGGTGTTGCTCGGCGGCAGCGGGGTCGGGCTACTTTATGTGCTTTTCCGCTTGTTGTACGGCAGGCCGATGACGGCGACTGACCGTTTGCCGCTGGGTGCTTTGATGGCGCTCGCGGCGTTTCCGCTTTGGATATGGCATAACTACGGCTGAGTTGATCCGAAACGGTTGCTAAAATGCGCGGCTTTGCTGCCGTATGTTCCTAATCATGAACCGCATTCACTGGCTCGGGATTACGACGCGTATGAATTGGCGTTCATCATTATGGCTTTTTGTCATGCTTTGCCTCGTGGTCGTGCCAAGCCCCGCGCGCGCCAATTTGCGATCAAGCCCGGTCTGGTATGATCAAAATGCCGTCGGCACTGCGCCTGACTGGCATTTTCGCGCGGCGATCAATGTCCCTGCCGGGGCCAGCATTAACAGTACGATCAAGCTCGACGCCGATTTTGTAACCATTGCTGGATCACTGGGCGCGCAGGGCACGCTTGATCTCAATTCCTTCCGGATCGTCCGTCCGAACGGAACGCTCGCGGCGCGGCAGGAGTTTAGCGACACCATTTTTGCGGGTGCAACCGATGCGACCAACAATAATCGTGGAGAAATCAGATTCATTTTGGAGGATTCGGGGCCAGCCACCTATTGGCTCTATTTTGACCGGATTGGCAACGGCGCAAAGCCCGCCAATCCGCAGCCCCGCATTGGTGGCAATTTCGAGGCGTCAGCCAGTGGCACCGCACAGCCAAGTGGATGGAATTTTCCGACGGGCACCGGCGTACTCGATGCAGAGGTGCGCCCGGCCGAAACGGTTTCCGTCACAACTGACGGGCCCGGTGCCAGTCCGCATACCAAATCGACCAACGGCAATCCGCTGACTGGTGCATTTTCCTATCTAATTGGTGCGCGTAGTGCAAATGAGACGTCAGGATTGACCACAAGTCGCACGATTACGCGGACGATCAATGTTCCGGCAACCAATCCAGGCAATTTCACGATCCGCTGGCGGCCCGAAGGCTGGGATAGTGAGCAGTATGACATTTTGACCGTTGATCTGATCGGGGCGACGACAGTGCAAGTTGTTGGCCCAGCCTATGGCAATTATGAGACTGCGCCATTCAGCCCGAATTTTGGCAGTGGTCAGATTTCGACTTCAACATCTGGCTATGGTAACTATAACTATTTCGATTTGACAACCGGCGGCACCCATACGCTGGGGATGACGCAAGCCGCCGAAAGTGAGGTCTGGTTCACGCGCAGCGTATCCCTTGCCGCCTTTGCTGGACAAACGATCACGCTTTCGATTACGAGCACAAATATTGAAGAATATCGCACTTGGTTCCATATCGACGATGTCGAATGGAGCGTCGTTTCGGCAACGTTCAGCACCGCGCAAGGGTTTGGCGTCAACATCACCTCGCCAACGATCCCGATTGCGCCCAATCAACCGCTCACGATCCGCTCTACCGTCGATGCGACGCCGACTGCCGCGACAAACCCTGTCACCGCCAATATCTACGGTGGTGGCGGAACACTTGTGCAATCAGGCATAAAGCTCTTCAATGACGGCACTCACGGCGACGCTGTGGC
The DNA here is from genome assembly GCA_038042405.1 of Pseudomonadota bacterium. GTDB lineage: Bacteria > Pseudomonadota > Alphaproteobacteria > Sphingomonadales > Sphingomonadaceae > Aquisediminimonas. Next base: position 1,119 of record JBBTEI010000113.1, on the reverse strand, counting down.
GGGCGATGCGCTATGGGCTAATGATGGTAGCGATGCCGTCAATCCAACAATTGTAGCAACAACAAATATGACGAATTGGCAAGTGCGTGTATTCGCGCGCGATAGCTCGACCAGCCTGATCGGCGCGCAGAACGGACTGATCCGTGGCCCCGGATCGGGGGCTGCTGCCGAAACCCAGGCCAATTTCTGGAATATTGATGAACAGGCATATAGTGTGGAAGGCGCTGCGCTAACCGTGACGAAGACCAGCGCGCCGATAAGCGATCCCGTGAGTGGCGCCACCAACCCGAAAGCCATACCTGGTGCGGTCATGCGCTATTGCATACTTATCGCAAACGCCGGGCCCGCTACAGCATCCTTGGTTACTGCGACCGACGCTCTCCCCGTGACGCTTAACTATGTTGCCGGTTCGATGCGATCAGGAGCTAGTTGCGACACCGCAACGACTGTCGAGGACGATGACGCAAATGACGGTGGTGAAGGCGACGGGGTCACCGGCAATATTGTTGGTGCGACGCTCAATTTCGCGAGCGCAACAATCGTCAATACCCAAACGGTTGCGCTCGTTTTTGATGCGATCATCGATGATGGAGCAAATTTCTAAGTTGCCCTTCACGTAAAGCGACGTCATGCTCTCTTCCTAGAAATCAAGAGAGGGATTGCAATTATGGCAGCGACCGCAGATTCGATGTTGGCAGCACTTAATGTACAGCGCGCGGCATTCACGCAAGAGCTTCCGGTATCGATTGCTGCGCGCAAGGATCGATTGAAACGTGCAATTGCGATGATGGTTGATCACGGCGCGGCCTTTGCCAACGCGATGTCCGAAGATTTTGGCCACCGCAGCATCGAACAATCAATGATTACGGACGTTATTGGCTCAATCAACCCGATCAAGCATACGATTAAGCAGCTTGAGAAATGGATGCGCCCTGAACGGCGCAAGCTGCAATTCCCGCTTGGGTTGCTTGGTGCCAGGGGCACGGTTGAATATCAGCCAAAAGGCGTGGTGGGGATCATCGCGCCGTGGAATTTTCCAGTTCAGTTGACGATGGCACCCATGGCGGGCGCGTTTGCGGCGGGCAACCGGGTGATGGTCAAATCCTCTGAGTTCACGCC
>JBBTEI010000112.1:0-24594 GCA_038042405.1 Pseudomonadota bacterium | reverse complement strand
ATGGTAAAATATCAGCGCCCAAGGCGGCGCGCGCCGCAAGTTTTGTCGGCGATTTCAACTGGAATGGCTGCCTCGTTGGGCTTAACGCATCTACTGGCGGTATTGAGGCCATTCAGGAAGTGCTCAGCGGCTTTCCGGTAAATTGCCCACCTACGATTGCGGTCATGCGTATCGAGCCTGGCTTTGCTGAATTGCTCGTGACGAAATTGACAAGCAGCATCGCGCCCAAAGTTGTGTTGGCAAAAGATGGCCTTCGCCTTGAGCAAGGCTGCGTCTATATTGCGGCCGATCCTGAGGCCCATGTTGTGGTTGATGCTTGGCCCAACGGGCATATTCGCTTTCTTGATAAAGAGCCTGTTCAAGGTTTCAAGCCGTCAGCAAGCCTGCTCTATGCCTCAATGGCAAAGACCGGCGCATCCACACTTGGCGTGGTGTTGACCGGCATCGGCGACGATGGTGCTGCTGGTTTGCGCGCCATTAAGGCGGCGGGTGGTGCAACAATGGTGCAAAATGCAGAGACCGCCATGGTGCAGGAAGCGCCTCTAGCCGCGGTTGCAACCGGCGCTGTTGATGTTGTCGTCCCACTTCCACAGGTGGCTGAGGCGCTTCTCAAATGCTGTTCGAAATAAGAGGGCGTAACATGACCGCATTACCGATCTACATAAAGCTTGCCGATGAATTGAAATTGATGAGCATTCGTCTCGACGGTATGGGTACAACTTTGTGTGAAGACGTTGATCTGTCGCCCGTTAACATCGCTGCACTGCAAGAGATTGACCGCATTTGCCAAATGCAGAACGCCATTGCAGATGTATTAGGATATTCAAATCCGGAAACAGGATGTCGTGTTTCAAAACTCGATAATATAAGAGCGCTGGTAAACAATCATCATAACTTTACTTCGGCCGGTGAGGTGACAGAATTTTAGAAATTTTCGTAACGGAGAGCTTTTAATTTAGAATAGTTTGATAGTGCGGGATGTGTTGCAGGTTGCAAGTTAAACCAGCTATCGATCCGGGACGCTCCAATCATCGGTCGCGGCGTCTTGTTTGCGCAAACGTATTGCCAATCCGACAGCGGTTCCGACGCTAATTGCCACCGTCAGATCGGCAAATATGGTGAGTATGAGAGTGAGCAACAGCAGCAATCGATCTTCGTTCGGCGCGCCAAGAAATTCGCGCCACTTATGCGGTTCGCTCATATTATAGGCCGTCACCATAAGCAGCGCAGCAAGCGCGGGCATCGCGAGAAAGCCAACAAGCCGACCAATCATCATCGTCACGCCCAAAATGGCCAAGGCATGAACAATGCCGGCAACTGGCGTCTTGCCGCCCGCGCGGACGTTGGTCGCGGTGCGGGCGATGGCACCAGTCGCCGGAAGCCCGCCAAAAAGCGCTGAGCCGATATTGGCGAACCCTTGCGCCAGAACTTCGGCATTAGGTCGGTGGTAGCTACCAATCATCTTGTCAGCAACCATCGCGGAGAGCAGCGATTCAACCCCCGCCAGAAACGCAATAACCAGTGCCGATGGCAACAATTCTATCGCGCGGGCGACTGAGATTGTCGGGGCCGAAGGGATTGGAAGTCCGTGCGGCAATTCGCCAAAACGTGAACCGATGGTGTCAATGGGGAGCTTCATCACTGCCGCCAGTGCCGAAACAATCACCATTGCGATAAACAAGCCTGGAAGCCTCGGAGCACTGCGCCGGAACAGGATAATCAGCATCATTGCAAGAAGCGCGATGGCGAGCGACGTCATATTCAGGCTGTCCCGTGCCGCCCACAACGCCTGCATCTTCTCTATGAAGTCTGCGGGAATCTGCGTCATTTGCAATCCAAGAACATCCCGGAATTGGCTCGCCGCGATAATGATCGCGATTCCGATCGTGAAGCCATTGACGACAGCTTCAGGAACATAGCGAATTAGATTTCCGGTACGTAGCAGACCTGCCAAAACCAGAATGACGCCCGCCATCAGCGTTGCAATCACCAGTCCATCATAGCCATGATCCGCGATGATGCCGAAAACGACAACGATGAAGGCACCCGTTGGCCCGCCGATTTGGACTTTGCTGCCGCCAAACAGTGAAATTAGGAAGCCGCCGACAACCGCTGTGACGATTCCCTTTGACGGATCGGCTCCCGAAGCAATCGCGATCGCAATGCTGAGCGGCAGCGCGACCATGGCAACGGTCAATCCAGCGATAATATCCAAAACAAACTGCTGTCGCGTATATGTCTGTAATGTCGTCAATATTTTCGGCTTCATGGCCATATCATAAAGAGTAATTTGCATAACAATGCAAATGGCCTAGCCGGTGATAGCGGCTCAGTTTGAAATTTCATCGCCGTTTATCGCAGACGCAAAAGAGCCCCGGTGGTTGCCCACCGAGGCTCCCCAGCCAATTCGCAAGGAGCGTTGCGAAAGTGGAATTTACTGCAGGAGCTGCAATACGCCCTGCTGGCTCTGGTTCGCCTGAGCGAGTAGCGCATTCGATGCCTGCGAGAGGATGGACGCTGACGCGAGTTTGGTTGATTCAACCGAGAAATCGGCATCTTTAATCCGTGACGATGACTCGGTCAGGTTGATCACGCTCGAAGTCAGGTTGTTGACTGTCGCATCAAGACGGTTCTGCTGTGCACCGAGGTTCGAACGTTCGGTGGAAACCGTTTCAATCGCAGTATCAAGCACTCCAAGCGCTGCCGAGGCACCTGCCGATGTCGTCAGGTCAACCGCATCAATGCCGAGGCCGGTCGCGGTCAAATCGCCAATTGCGATGTCAACCGTTTCACCGGATTCTATCCCCGTCTGAATTTGAATATTGGTCGCAGTACCATCAAGCAATTTCGTGCCGTTGAAATCGGTGCGATCGGCAATATCGCCAACCTGTGTTACAAGCGCATCAACTTCGAGTTGGATCGCGGCGCGATCCTCTGTGTTCGATGTGCCGTTGGCTGATTGAACCGCAAGTTCACGAACCCGGACGAGAATGTTCGAAATTTCGCCTGCCGCGCCTTCAGCCGTTTGGGCAAGTGAAATGCCATCATTTGCGTTGCGGACGGCTTGGTTAAGGCCACGAACACGCGCATCAGTACGGGTTGAAATTGAAAGGCCTGCAGCGTCATCGCGGGCGCTGTTGATCCGCTTGCCTGATGACAAACGCTCGATGGCGGTGTCACGCTGGGCATTCGCAATACGTGACGAATTCTGGGCGCGTAGCGCGCTGACATTGGTATTGATGGAAGTCATAAAAAACCCTTTCTAGCAGTCTTCGATATGAGGCTGCCCAGTGGATGAGAACAACCTTGCCAACTTGAACGACCGATTTCCGCCCGAGTTTAATCGGTAGCCGTCAAATTGTTGGCAGACACATCCGAATAATATCAAGAGTATCTTACAAACTATTGATTATATGATATTTTATACAATTGGCATGGTGTTTGCTTGTGTTCCGCTACGGGTGTTGGAGCCCGATAGTCCAGGGGCCGTTTTTACTAATGTCGACAATCGATCAAAGCCGTTTGCTGCAAATGCGGACAACCATATTGAGCCAGAATAGCGCTTTGCAGCGTGCGGCTGGTGGTGCGGCTGAGGTTGCGGAAACCGGCGGCTTCGGCAAAACGATGATTGACGCGCTGAAGGCGGTCAACACGCAGCAGGCCAAGGCAAGCGATCTTTCGGAGGCCTATGAGCGCGGCGAAACGAATGACATTGTTGGCGTGATGGTCGAACGGCAGAAAGCGTCGCTGGGTTTTGAGGCAACCTTGCAGGTGCGCAATAAGCTGCTCTCAGCGTACCGAGACATCATGAACATGCCGGTATAATATCATGGCAGGACAGGAAATCCTTCCCCCGGACAATAGCATCGGTGCTCGCGCACTGGATCGGCCATCGCAAATGCTTTTTGGCCAGGCCGACGGCCTGCGCGGATTTGTGAGCCAGCCCGCAATCCAGCGCTCTTTGCCCGCCATTGCAACGCTCGGCGCGGTTGCTATTGCCGCTTCGGCTTGGTGGGCGATGCAATCCCCGGCGCAAATGCCATTGTTCCAGGGTTTAACCGATGCCGATAAATCGGCGGTGGCCGATGCGCTGCAAACATCAGGCATTGCCTATTCAATTGATCGCGACACGGGTTCGATCCAGGTTAGCGAATACGAAGTCCACAAGGCCCGCATGGTTCTTGCCGGGCAAGGCCTGCCAAAGGCAGCACCCGCCGGCGATGCTTTGATCGCTGCACTGCCGATGGGTTCCAGCCGGGCTGTCGAAGGCGAAACATTGCGCGGCGCGCGTGAGGCCGATCTCGCACGCACGATTGAAGCGATTGACGCCGTCAAAACAGCACGCATCCACCTTGCCACGCCCGAGCCGAGTGTATTCGTCCGTGATACCAGTGCACCCGCTGCGTCGGTAATGCTCACGCTCCAACAGGGCCGCACGCTTACTGACGCACAGGTGCGCGCGATCCGGCACCTTGTTGCATCGTCGGTGACTGGGCTTACGCCCGAACAAGTTTCGATTGTTGACCAGACGGGCGCGCTGCTTTCGCAAGATGACCCCAATGCCCAAAATCGCAATTTTGCACTTCAGATGCAAATGGAGGAGCGTTACCGCCAAGCGCTTGTTGCGTTGCTTGGCCCTATTGTTGGGCCGGGAAACTTCTCGGTGGAAGTCCATGCAGATATTGAGCAGGCCGAGAGCCAGTCGACGCGTGAGACCTATCCAAAGGATGATCAGGCACTCCGTCGTGAAGAAGGTAATCGCTCAACCGCACCCAATGCTGATGCGGGCACTCCAGGCGGCATACCGGGAGCACTTGCGAACCAGCCCCCGCCTGCCACTCAAGTGGCGACCACACCAGCGACGCCACAGGCCGCTGCACCCGGTCAACCGGGGAACCAATCCAATGAAACCTATGCACGCAGCTTTGATGTGGGGCGTGAAATTTCGGTTACGCACAATCCGCAAGGGCGGCTGACCCGCTTGACGGTTGCCGTGGCGCTCCGTGATACCAAGGGGGCAAAGGCGAAAACCCCAGCAGAAATTGCTGCGATTGACGGGCTAATCAAGGGCGCGGTTGGCTTCAATGCTGCGCGCGGTGATGTTGTCGCACTCTCGGCCCGGCCTTTTGCCGAGGCGATTGTAGTACCCGTCGCGTGGTGGGATGCACCTTGGGTGATGCCGGCTGCACGGCAGTTGGGCGGTCTTCTTGTCGCGTTGCTGGTATTTTTTCTCTTTGGCCGACCGATCATAAAAATGCTGCGCAACAAAGTGGCCGCACGGGCAGAAATAAATGCGGCGCTGGAGCAGAGTTTGCTTGATGAATCTAGGGCTCCCGAACGGGGTTCCAAGCAAGCGGTTGCGCAGAACCCCGGCGATTCGATTACGCTCGAAATGATTGAGGCCGCGCCGAGTTATGAAGCCCGTGCGGCTTTGGTGCGCTCGTTTGTTGCCCAAGATCCCGAGCGCGCGGCGCTCGTCGTCCGGCAGTTGATTCAGGAACGCACCGATGCCAACTGAAGCAAATACTGAAGCGGATGGTTCGGCTGGCGTCCCCCCGATTGACGGTGCCGCTGTTGCTGCGATCCTCCTCATGCTGCTCGAAGAAAATGAAGCGGCATCGATACTTAAGCATTTCGAACCTGACGAAGTTCTCACGATTGGCCGGGCGATGTTTGCGGCCGCCGAAGCCAGTGAAGGGCAGATCGAGAATGCGCTAGACCGGTTCGTTACCAGCAGCCGACAAATTTCGACGCTCGCTGTTCGTGCTGATCCGCGTATTCGCAGCGTCATGTTTCAGGCGCTTGGCAATATTCGCGCAGACAATATTCTGGCGGAAATTGCGCCACAGTCCAGCGCTGCTGCGCTTGATATCTTGCGCTGGATGGAAGTGCCGACCATCGCGAATATATTGGCCAACGAGCATCCGCAAGTTGGGGCGATTATATTGGCCGTTCTCACCCCCGAAGTTGCCGGAGCGGTGCTTGAGGGACTTGATGAATCGGCCCAGACCGATCTTGTTGTTCGTGCCGCCCGATTGAAATCGGTGTCGGCGGACGCGATTGCAGACCTGGAGATTATCTTCGAGCGGGCAAGCGCAGTAAAGGCTGGGAAGCCCAAGCTCAAACTAGGCGGCGCAAGTGAGGTCGCCCGCATCGTCAACAGCCTCAAAAAACCCACTGGAGAGCGCGTACTTCGCACAATCAAAAAACGCGATAAGCAGCTTGGCCAAGATATTGAGGATGAGATGTTCATCTTCGACAATCTACTCGAACTTGACGCCAAGAGCCTTGGCGCGGTCCTTCGTGCTGTTGATTCCGGTTCACTTGGCCTTGCGCTCAAAGGCGCGTCTGAAGCCTTGGTCGATAAGATGCTTGGATCGATGTCTGCACGCGCGGCTCAATCCATCCGTGACGACATGGCGGATCGTGGCTTGGTAAAACGCGCCGAGGTTGAGGAAGCCCAAAAGGTCATTATCGCCGAAGCGCGCAAGCTTGCCGAAGCGGGTGAAATTACACTTGGTGCGAAGGGTGACGACTATGTCTGATCTGCTCGTCCAGAAAATTAACATCGTTGATGCCTATCAGCGGGATGGCGGATTTCGTCCGTTGCTCAAAGAAGTATCGTCACAACCTGAATTGGAAGAGGAGGGGCTCGCTGAAAACGACACGCCCGATCTGTTCGACGCGGGTTATCTTGAAGGGCAACGAGCGGCGACGGATGCATTCGAGCTTGAGCGTGACCACTATAGGCGGCTCATTGCAAGTGCGGAGGCCTTGCAATCGGAACCGAGTGAGGAGCTGGCGGTTCTCATTGGCGAAGCGGTCGAGCGCATGGTCAGTGAAGTTGTGGGGAAAGCGGCGATTGATCGCGATTGGCTGAATCACCATGCCCGGCGTGCGGCTGATTTGGTCGCCGAATGTGATGCGGCCCGGACAATGTGGCTTCATCCCGATGATCTGCCACTCATCGACAGCAGTCTGATCAGCCTGACCCTGGTGGCTGATCCCGATGCCGAGCGCGGTTCAATCAGGATTGATTGTTCAGCTGGATGGATTGAGCATGGAACCGCGCTCTATCTTGATGAGCTACGCACCGAACTTGGCCTGAAAGGGCTTGAGGCATGACAGGGCGGCTGTTGAAATCAGCAGCACTTTTGTTGCGCCAGGTTGATCTTTCGCAGGCATCGCCGCGCCGCGTTGGCACGCTTGCCGCGCATGAAGGCTTGATGCTCGAAGTCGAGGGCTTTCCACAGCCTCTTGGCACAACCGCGCGGATCGCGACGCCGGGCGGCGGAAGCGTAAGAGGTGAGGTTGTTGGTTTTCGTGGGCATCGCAGCCTGATTTTGCCATTTGAAGGCGAAGCACCTTTTGCCGCCGGATCTCGCGTGGTGCCTGACGGGCACGGCGGTATGGTCACTTGCGGCAATGCGCTGCTCGGTCGTGTGATTGACGCGCATGGGCAGCCAATCGATGGAAGGCAGCCCATCTTCAGCCGCTTTTCTTGGCCGCTGGCCGGGCGCAAATCTAATCCGCTGCGGCGTGGCCGCGTTCTCAAGCCGCTCGATATTGGTGTCCGTTCGATCAATGGCCTGCTCACGGTTGGCGAAGGTCAGCGGGTCGCGATCATTGCCGGCTCGGGGGTCGGAAAATCGGTTTTGATGGGGCAGATGCTTGCCGGGGTAGATTGCGACGTGGTCGTTGTCGGTCTGGTAGGCGAACGCAGCCGCGAGGTCAGCGATTTTGTCGAAACCAAATTGACGCCAGCAATCCGTCATAAATCGGTAGTTGTAGCCGTTCCTGCCGACCATCCACCGCTTCTACGTTTGCGTGCTGCGATGCGTGCGACCGCGATTGCCGAATTTTTCAGAAGCGAAGGAAAGCGTGTCTTTTTGTTGATCGACAGCCTGACCCGCGTTGCCCATGCGCAGCGTGAAATTGGACTGTCGCTTGGTGAGCCGCCAACGATGAAGGGCTATCCTCCTTCGGCGCTGGGGTTAATTCCGCGTCTCATAGAACGCGCTGGCGTGGATCGAGGCAGCGGCGGCTCGATAACGGCGATCTATACCGTACTCGCTGATGGCGGTGATGTTGACGATCCTGTGGTTGATTCAGCCCGCGCGATTGTTGATGGACACATTGTCCTATCGCGCAGTCTTGCGGAGCAAGGAATTTATCCGGCAATCGACATAGCCAAATCATTGTCGCGCACGATGGTCGATGTGATCGATGCTGAACATGCCCGCGCTGCTGCACGTTTTCGCCAGCTTTGGTCGGTCTATGAGGAAAATCGCGATCTTTTGCTGATGGGGGCCTATGCGCCCGGCAACGATGCTTCGCTTGATGAGGCTATTGCGCAACGCGGCGCAATGATCAATTTTGCGCGCCAGAATTCGCGCGAAACGGTTGATTTTGCGGCGTCGCGTCAAGCGCTGGTCGAAGGTTATAGCCAATGACCGTTTCTGCCGCCCGCCGTGCACGCCTCCTGCACCTGCGCACCATCGAGCACCGCGTTGCCAAGGCAAAGCTTGCCCGCGCGGATGCGACGCTTATCAATCTTGAGCGCGTGATAGGGCGGATCGAAGAGATTCGTTCCAGTCTGGGTGCGGGCGAAGGCGGTACGAGCGGGATGGCGCTTAAGGCGATGTCGGAAATGTCGTCACGGCTTGAATCCGCGCGCAACGGCATGGCTACGCCTTTGAGCGAAGCAATCGCCCGGCGCGCCGAATTTGATGCCCTTCGCAACACCGCCCGGATCAAGGAGGAAGGCGCAACCAAGCTCTATGAAAGGGCGATGATGACCGACGCAGTTTCGCGTGATCTTCGTGCTGATGCCAACCGCCCCCACCGCAAACGCAATCAATATTTGGAGACCAGCGAATGATTTCCGCACTCTCTTTTACGTCGCCTCCTGCTTCGTTGCCGTCTCTGACATTGACTGAGCCTGAGCTAAGTTTCGATGCGATATTTGAATCGCTGCCAACAGCGTTGCCGGTTGTCCCCGGCGAGGCGGTTGCGCCCGTGCTTCATTCGGGCACGCCCGATGATGTGCGTGAGACGCATGATACATTGCTGGCGTTTCTCGGGAGCAACCCACTCAAGCCGCAGACCACGGGCAAATCTGCCAAGGAAGTTTCGGCTTTGCCAGACGACGGTGCCGAGCCGGCTAAAGTTGAAATTGAAGTTGCTTCAGTTGCGCCTCCGCTATTGGCGGTATCCCCACTCATAATTGCTCCCACTTCAAGCGTTAGCCCGCCAAAATCGCCACCTGTGGCGCTGGAACTCTCGCCCGAACAGACCAAGCATGGCCTGGCTAAACCGCCGGTTGCCCAAGGCATCGTCGTGCCAGCACTGCAAGCATTGGTGATCGCCTCGCCCGAAACCGTTGAGGAAACAGTCGCGGCCAAGCTTCAGGGCGTGAATTATGCGTCTGAAGATATAGAGGACTTGACCGTTCCGGTAATTATCAATCCGATTCCGAATAGGCCTCAAAATGAACCCGCACGCGACGCCTTATTACCCGTTGGCAGTGCTGTGCTCCCAACGCCTGATCTTCAAAATTTCAAGCTTGTCACCAAGACCGGGCCAGACAAAGAAATTGCCCCAAAAATCACGCCGACCAGCTTGGCAGTTGGCGAATCTGCGAATCAGGCGATCCAGAATAATGCTGTTGTCAATGAGTTGCCGCAACTAGCAGCGGTCGCACAAGCGCCGCAAGCTGTGGTTTTGGAAACATTGGCCCAAACAGCCGATCCGCTTCATGTGGTTGTTGAGCGTCAGCTTGATCTCTCGCGCGATGCACGGTGGCTTGACGCGTTGGCGCGCGACATTGTGGCTGTGGCCGACCGCCCAGACCAGCTTTCCTTTCGCCTGCTTCCCGAGCGGCTTGGGCGGCTCGATATCGATCTTAGAACGAATGATCACGGGCTATCGATAAAGATGAATACGACCAACGAAGCCGCTGCCCAGATTGTCGCGGCGGCGCAACCGCGTTTGCTTGATGAGCTCAAAGGGCAGGGGGTTCGTGTGGCTGGTGCTGAAGTGTCGAGTGGAAATGCGCAATCGCAATCGCAATCGCAGGGGCAGCAACACCCTCAGCGCGAAGCCGAGCGGATGATCGAATATGTCCGACACCGCATCGAACGCGCGAATACCAGCAATTTGACGCGACCACTTGGTCGCTTTGCCTGAGCAGGAGCCAGATAAAATGAGCAGTGACAAAAACAAAGACGGCGATGCCAAAGCCAAGGGCAAAGGCGGAAAGATGAAGAAAATCCTGCTGATTACGGTCGGCGGGGTTGTGTTGATTGGTGCCGGTGTCGGCGGTGGCATCTATGCCTCTGGCATGATGGGCGGCGATAAAAAGCATGAAGACCCGAACCGCCCCAAGCTTGTCGAACGTAGTGAGGAGCCAGCCGCAGAGGTCGGCGGCGAAGGCGGCGAAGCTAAAGAGGCACCGCCCAAGGTCGGCACGGTTGCCGTGCATAGCGATACCGTGCCGGTTGATCCGAAGAAATTCGAACTGACCTATATCCCGCTTGAAGCAAGTTTCACCGCCAACCTTGTGGATAGTGAGGGCTTTATTCAGGTGGGGCTGAGCCTTTCCACCTATTATGATGGCAAGGTTGTCGCAAACGTGAAACGGCATATGGTGCCCATCCGTTCGGCCATCCTGCTCACGCTTTCTGAGCAGCAGGGGGCAGTGCTCTCCACCCCGGAAGGCAAGCAAGCGCTCCAGAAATTGTTGGCAAAGGCCATCAACCGCGTCCTGCGCGAAAAAGAGGGTTTTGGTGGCATCGAAAATGTCTATTTCACCAATCTGGTGGTGCAGTGACGCTCCTGTCCGAAAAGGCTGAAGCCGTACCCGTATCGTTGCTCCGCAAGTGCGATGATACCCCGGCATTCCCCGGGATGAATCGCATTGGTGAGCGATTTGCGCGGGCGCTGGGCAATGTCATCGTTGGAGCCGGTGCCGATAAAGCGACTGTGACGTTTGATGCGATCAAGCTTAAGAGCTTTGGTGAATGGCGCGACGCGCAAAATGGAGGCGGTGCTCTGTGTCGCTATCACTTGCCACCGATGAAAGGTGCGATGCTAATCGCGATTCCCGCTGAATTCGTCATCCATATGGTCGATCTATTTTACGGCGGCGCAGGCGAAATCTCCAATGTGCGCAGCGAATTTACGGCTGCTGAGTGCCGCTACATAAGGCGCTTTGGCGAGCAATGCCTGCCGTCGCTGGCTCTGGCATGGGCCGATGTTGTGACATTGAGCCCGGTTTTTTCTGGCGACGAATATGAAATTTCGAATGCCAAGCTCGGCAAAGATATTGATCTGGTTGCGGTTCAGTCTTTCAGCATGGTGATCGGGGCTGGCACGCCGATGTCGCTGGCCTGCATTTACCCGGTTGCCGCCCTACGTGCTTTTGAAGCGCTCTCTGACGCACCCCAGACAGAGATGTCCTCGAATGCAGATCCGGTGTGGCGCGAAAGACTATCCGAAGCGGTAAGCCAGGTGCGTCTGCCGATGCGCTCTATCTTTGCCCGACCGGAGTTACCGCTAAGCCAATTGCTTTCGATCAAGCCGGGCGACGTTATCCCCGTATGCTTGCCTAGCCATATCCCGATTACCGTTGCGGGTCGTTTGTTCGCGCAAGGCTCAGTTGGTGAATCAAATGGGCGAGCCGCAATCAAGATAGAAAAAATCGAACAAGGACAAACCCGTTATGAGTGACATGACTGAAGCACCGGAAAAGGGAATGCGCGTAACGCCATTGGCAAGACCAGAACAGAATTTCGATTTGCTGGCATGTGTACAGTTGCGCGTTTCGGTTGAAGTCGGGGCGGCGTCGGTTAAACTTTCTGAACTGCTCAATTTGGCCGAAGGCAGCGTTGTCGAGCTTGATCGACAGGTCAATGATCTGCTCGACATTTTTGCCAATGGCACGCTGATCGCCAAGGGCGAAATTGTTACGGTTGAAGGCCGTTACGGCATCCGCATAGTTGAAGTAGTCGCGCCTGACCGGCAGCTTTCCGGCTTCGAGCGGAGGTCGTAATGGCTGAATATATTTTGCGCCTCTTTATCTTGATCCCTTTGGTTGGCGGGCTTGCGTGGGGATCCCTGTGGCTCTGGCGGCGCGTTCAGCTTGGCCTGCCGGTGCAAGGCTCGGTCGCGCGGCCTGCCCGCATGGTGGATGTCTTGCCGCTCGGCACCAGCGGGAAACTGGCAGTCGTCGAATTTGGCGGGCGCGAGTTGCTCATCGCAGTATCGCGCACCCAAATCTCGCTGATCGCCGAAGCAGATAAAGGCGATTTCGATGCGTAAGGTGATAATAATTGCTTTGGCGGCGGTCGCGTTCTTTCTGACTGCGACACCTGCATTTGCGCAAACTGCCCAAGGTTTAGACCGCGCCCTTGATACGATTGCGGGCAATGGCAAGCCGCTGTCATTATCGCTTCAACTGCTGATGCTGATGGGATTGCTGACGATACTCCCTTCGCTGATTCTGATGATGACGAGTTTTACCCGGATCATCATTGTCCTTTCGATTCTGCGTCAGGCGCTTGGGCTTCAACAGACGCCGCCCAATCAGGTGTTGGTCGGGCTCAGCCTGTTTCTCTCGATCTTCATTATGCAGCCGGTGTTGACCCAAGTGAACGCAAACGCAGTCGGCCCTTATGGTAAGGAGGAGATCACGCTTGAAGAGGCGATCGCGCGCTCGGGCGCTGCTTTTCACGGCTTTATGATGAGCCAAACGCGCAAAACGGATCTCGCGATGTTTGCCAAGATTGCCAAGGCTCCCGATTTCAAAAGCAAAGCGGATGTGCCCTTTTCCATCCTGCTTCCCGCCTTCGTCACCAGCGAACTCAAGACCGCGTTTCAGATCGGATTCCTGATCTTTCTGCCATTCTTGATTATCGATCTGATTATCGCATCCGCCTTGATGTCGCTGGGTATGGTGATGCTGTCCCCGACAATTATCTCGATGCCGTTCAAGCTGCTGCTGTTCGTGCTGGTTGACGGCTGGGCCTTGACGATGGGCTCGCTCGCCAACTCGTTTGCGGGAGGGTGAAATGGACGCTGATTATTTCGTTAATGTTGCGCAGCAAGCTCTGTGGGTGCTTGCCCTTGCGTCGGCTCCGATCCTGATTCCGGCGCTTGTCGTCGGCGTCTTGCTCGGGATGGTGCAGGCGGCAACTTCGATTAACGAAGCAACGCTAACCTTTGTGCCAAAGCTGGTGATCGTTGGCGGCTGCATCGCAATCTTTGGCGGCAGCATCATGGTATTACTAGCCGATTTTACCCGAGAAATTTTTGCGCGCATCCCCGATCTTGTGCGCTGATGCCCGCTGAGTTCGGCAATATCGAGGCGCAGCTCATGCTGTGGCTGTTCGCAATGATCCGCCCCGGTGCCGCGTTTCTTGCAGCCCCGGTGTTCAGCGCACCCGCAGTGCCGGTGCAGCTTCGTCTGATCATCGCACTTGGCATTGGTGTGCCCGCAGCATCGGCCGCCGGGGTCGCGCTCCCACCCGACGGCATGGCCTCCTTTGCCGGACTGCTGGCAATTGGAGGCGAAATTGTTGCCGGGCTTGCGCTTGGATTTGCGGTGCAAATCGGTTTGGCGGCGGCGTTCCTTGCAGGCGAAGTTATCAGTAACACGATGGGGCTTGGTTTTGCAGCAATGAGCGATCCGGTCGGAGGGCAAGTCAGCCCCGCGATTGGCCAGTTCCTCTCAATGCTCGGCACATTTTTGTTCCTTGCCGTTGGCGGGCACCTCGCGCTCGCACAGATCATTGTCGAGAGTTATCAAGCGCTACCGCCGGGCAGTGGCTGGCTTTCGCATGATGCCATTGGCGGCCTGGTGCGCTTTGGTGGGCTTGTCTTTGCCGCAGGGCTTTCAATCGCGCTGCCCGTCGCCTTTGCGATGGTGCTCGTCCAGATTGTGATGGCGATGATCGCGCGGTCAACTCCGACGCTTAATCTGTTCGCGGTTGGCTTGCCCGCAACGCTCCTCGCCGGCATCATCCTGCTTGCGATTGCCGCCCCCGCAATGGGGGACTCGCTAATGAACGCGCTAGAAGCAGGGCTCGGTCAGGCAAGGCTGCTCGCCAATGGCTGACAGGCCTGATCGTGACCAGAAAACCGAAGCCGCAAGCGCGAAAAAGCTCAGCGATGCTGCGAAAGAAGGCAATATCCTTCAATCAAAGGAGCTTGCGACTGCAATTGTCATGCTGGCGGGTGCTACGTGGTTTGCCCTCGCCGGGCCTGGCTTTTTTGACGCCAGCCTTAACCTCATCAAAAGCGGGCTGACGCTGCGCCCGCAGGATTATCAGGATTTTGATCCCGCAGCGGTTACGCTCCGCCTTGCACAAGGCGTACTCCTTCCGCTCGCGAGCCTATTCGGTGTGACGCTGCTTGCAGCATTCGCGACGCCTGCGCTACTCGGCTCGCTCGGGTTTCGCGGCAAGGCGCTTGCCTTCAAGGGGAACCGGATCAATCCGATGTCTGGCCTCAAACGCATCTTCGGGATGCAGGGATTGATCGAGCTTGGCAAATCGCTCGCCAAGGCGGCCGTGCTCGGCGCGCTTGGGTATTGGCTGGTCTCGGGCGACCTTCCCAAAATTCTCGGGCTTGGTGCGCAGGATGTTGCGCCTGCAATCTACAGTGTCGGCAGCAGCGTGACACATGCGCTGCTGTGGCTCTCGGGTGGGCTGCTTGCGATTGCCGCGATTGATGTGCCGATCCAGCGTCAGCGTCGCAATGCCGATCTGCGGATGACGAAGCAGGAGGTGAAGGAGGAAATGCGCCAGAGCGAGGGCGCGCCTGAAATGAAGCAGGCCCGGCGTCAGCGCGCGCAAGAAATGCTTGCAGGTTCAGCGCGCAAGGCGGTTGAGGAGGCAACCGTTATCCTCACCAACCCGACACATTTCGCTGTCGCGCTGCGCTACCGCCCCGGCATTGATGCCGCCCCGGTTGTCGCGGCGCGCGGGCGCGGCGAGGTGGCGCTGGCCATTCGTACGCTCGCAAAAGAGAAGGGTGTGCCGATGCTCGAATATCCCCAACTTACCCGCGCAATCTATTTCACTACGCGTGCAGGACATGGGATTGCCGAGGATCTGTATATCGCAGTCGCAACGATCCTCGCCTTTGTATTCAACATCGAACGCGCAATGGCCGAAGGCGTAGCCCCGCCAAATATCGAGGTGCCCGAGGCGCAGCACTATGATGAGCATGGGAAGAGAAGTTAGCGATAGCAAACTGAAAGCGCTACTTTCCTACAGCCATAGCATTGGGCTATGTTCCGCAAATGTTCAAATCAGCCCGAGTCTGTCATCCCCACGTTGCGCGGCGCGATGGAGGTTTTGTGGCTTCTGAGAGGTGCGATTATATACGGATTCAGTGTCAACTTGCTGAGAATTCTGCGGTTTCTTGTGGAGCCGTGGTGCAAAATCGGCAGTCATTAATGATCGATTTTATCAATCAAAAATCCCCGAAATATGGGAGATTGGACGGTGTGAACTTCGCCGCTGTGAGTGATAAAATCGATTACTACCGCTAGTGGATTTGTCTGAGCGACCGTGGCGAAGAACGTCCAAAGCTTCCAGTCAAAAAAATGACGGCTTGTGGCACCCATCGCTAAACAAGCGCTTATTGATGCCGTTCTGTAAGCCAAAGGATAGGCACCATGTTGAATGCAATTTCATCGCTGCTCGGGTCAAGCTCGGGAATTGATACAGCCGCACTGATCAATGATCTCGCGGCGGCATCCCGTGCGCCAAAGATTGAACGATTTGATGCGCTTGCGCGTGCAAATAAGGCCAAGATTAGCGCATTGGCGCGTGCCAGATCCGATCTTGAAGGTTTCGCATCAACGCTGGCGGGCGTGGTTGCCGAAGGATCATTGCGGAGCCAACCTGTCGTATCAAATCCGACGGCGATTACGGCAACCGCTGATCCCGGCGTCCGGCTCGGTTCGCTCGCGGCTGAAATCGAAGTCCGGCAGTTGGCCAAGGCGCAGACGCTGTATTCGGGCTTCATCCCGGCGGCAACCGACCCTGTGGGGCAGGGTAGCCTTACATTGACGGTTGGCTCTGTGAGCAAAACAATTACGATTGATGCAACAAACGACAGTCTTACCGGCCTTTCGGATGCCATCAATGCCAGCGGCACAAACGTAAAAGCCAGCATCGTAAACGACAATGGTGTCTCACGGCTTGTTTTGAAAGGCGCGAGTGGCGCGGCCAACGCCTTTATCCTTGAAGCTGTGGCCGGTGGCGATCCTGGTCTGGATCGCTTCACCTATACCGGGGCTGGTGGTGGGCTAACCTTGGGCCAGGCGGCGCTCAGCGCGCAGTTCAGTCTCGACGGTGTGGCCTATGAGCGGAATAGCAACAGTTTTTCTGATGTCCTGCCAGGCGTCTTGTTGACGTTGCGCCAGACGACGGTAGGGAATCCGGTCACGATCAGTGCAGAGCGTCCGTTGGCGGGCATTCGTCAGGCGGTCACCGATTTTGTCGACGTATTCAATTCGCTCAAGCGCGATCTTGGTGAGGCGCGCGTCGCCACTGGTGGCGATGCGGGCACACGCGCCGTCGAACAGCAGCTTGCCCGCCTTATCAGCCAATCCGTCACAAGCGACCCGACGATAAACAGCCTGTCTGACATCGGCATTTCGTCTAACCGTGACGGCACTGTGGCGGTGAATAGCACGAAATTTGAGGCTGCGTTGAAGGCCAATCCCGATGCAGTCGAAGCGCTGTTCAATCCGGTGCGCGATGCGACACATACCGAAACGACCGATCCGGGGCTTTCGATTGCGCTTCGCACGATCAAGGATTCGGCGACCGGAACCAACGGCGTGCTTGAAGCGCTCCGGGCGCGATTGAGTAAAGAAGGGGACGCAATCGCGAAGAACCGGGAGCTTGTTGAAGAACGCGAAGACCGCTTCCGTGCTAGGCTTGAACGTCAATTCTCGTCACTTGACGGGCGGATTGCTGCGCTGCGCGCCACGCAAAGCTATATCGAGCAGCAGTTCAACCTCAACAACAATAATAACTAAGGATTAGACGTGTACGGTCGCTCAAATCTCATGCACGCGCGCAATCAGTACAAATCGCTTGAACTGGTCAGCCGGATCGACGGGGCAACTCCGCATACGCTGGTTGCGATCCTCTATGATGAGCTGCTGCGTTCACTTGACGTACTCGGTGCGGCGCTTCGGCAGCAGCGCGATCTGCGGAATGAAACCCATGCGCGGCGCGCGTCAGATATCCTGACTGCGCTCACCGCAAATCTGGATTTTGATCAAGGCGCATCGGTCGCCCAGACTCTGGCCACAGTTTACCGCGCGATGGCATCACAACTCGTGCGGGTCATTGCGAGCGGTGACGCCGAAAAGCTTGCGGAGTTGCGAGACGGTGTTGATACAATCGCAACGAGTTGGCGACGCCTGGCTGCTTGATTGGTTTTCAACACGCACGCTCGACGCCATATTTTCGCATTTTTTCGATCAGCGTGGTGCGCTTGAGCGTTAGTAAACGGGCGGCTTCGGAGATGACGCCGTCAGCGGTATCGAGGGCCAACTGGATGCGTTCCAATTCAAGCGTTTCGAGCATCGCTTTGAGGTCAATGGGGGATTTTTCGCGCTTGAGATCAGGGGCCGGCGAAAATGAAACAGGCTTTGGCGGCGGCATATTCAGACTGGCGCGCAATTCATCCACGGACATTAGGCGCTTTGCCGAGTTGCCAAGCAGCAGATCGACGGCATGCGCGTCAAGCATTTCACCACCTGACAAAACACCTGCCCGCTCGATCATATTGCGCAGTTCGCGCACGTTCCCGGGCCAGTGGTGCGCCTTGAGCCGGGCAATGCCTGAGACGTCAAAGCGTGCGATGGCACCAAGCGGCTTGCCGCGTTGGAAATGTTTGATCAGTGCAGGAATATCCTCGACCCGGCTCGCAAGGTCAGGCACTTGGAGCATGACGACGCCGAGCCTGAAAAACAGGTCTTCGCGAAAACGATTTTCAATGATTGCGGCATCAATATCTTGGTGTGTTGCTGTAATAATCCGCACATCGACCGCTTTTGTTGCTGTCCCGCCAACCCGTGCGACCATACCGTCTTCAAGAACACGGAGCAGTTTCACCTGCATGTCAAACCGCATGTCGCCGATTTCATCGAGAAATAATGTTCCGTGGTTTGCTTCTTCAAATCGGCCAACACGGCGGCTGTGTGCACCCGTGAACGATCCACGTTCATGCCCGAACAATTCCGATTCAATAAGCTCGGCCGGAATGGCTCCACAATTGAGGGGAACGAACGGACGCGCGTTTCTGGAGCTTGCCTGATGGATGGCTTTGGCAACCATTTCCTTGCCGGATCCGGATGGGCCAGAAATCATGACTGATGCGGACGAGCGTGCAACGCGGACGATGATATCCCGAAGCGCGATGATCGCTGGGCTATTCCCAATGATCAACGCCTCAATCGATGTCGTATTTTCGCCCTTTAATACCGCAGTATTCATGTTTGCCTCCAATTTTATAAACAGAACATCTGTTTCGAGACAATTCATCAGGCAACGTAGTAAACTATTGATTAATTTGCATGTTGATGTAATGATTAATAGAATAATATATTCATATTGGATATAATAAATGGCAAAATTTCGAGATTTTATAATTGAATAAAAACAAATAATTATCCAATTTGGACATTATTTGTTTTTTTGACTGTCGAAATTTTGGCTCATGGAATCTGTGTACAGGCGACCAAGGGTGATGGACATGCGCCTGTTGCGCGAATCAAGCGGGTCTCCCGGAATATAGGGTTCGCGGTCGGCAACGCCTTCTATCCGGTTGATTCTACCACCGCCAACGCCATTACGCAGCAGCGAAAGGCGTGTTGCCTCCGCACGGGAGACGGAGAGTTGCCAGTTATTCATTCCGGTGGACTTGTTGTAAGGCATGGCATCGGTATGCCCGCGAATGATTAGGCCGTTGGGGGTCTCGGCGATCACTTCCGACACGCGACCGAGCAATTGTGCTGCCTCAAGCGTAAATTGATCGGTTCCCGATGCGAACATCGTAAAATCAGCTTCATCAACCATGTCGATCCGCAGCCCTTCGCGCGTTTCGGTAAAGCGGATGTTGCGTGCAAAGCGCCGAAGCGCTGGATCATTTTTTAGCTTTTGGGCAAGTGCAGATTTAATCTTTTCATATTGCCCTTTTTCACCACCAGGCCCGCTGGCTTCCTTTTCTCCGCCTTTCGCATCGCGGGGGATGGTCAGCGTGCGCGTTCCCGTCTGTCCACCACGGTGGGGATATCGATCCGTTGATACGATTGAATCACCACCGAGTAGCCCATTTCCACCGGCACTATCAGTGCGTTGCGCGACAAGTGTTGGGGCAAAATAATCGGCAAGTCCCTTACGTTGTTTTTCGGTCGTGGCACCGAGCAGCCACATCAGTAGGAAAAAGGCCATCATCGCTGTAACAAAATCAGCATAGGCGACCTTCCAAGCACCTCCATGATGTCCGCCATGGCCCGCAATAGTAATCTTCTTGACGATTACCGGCCGAATAGGTTCAGCAGCCTTGGCCATTAGCGGCCCCGCATCCCGTCAAATACCTCGGCAAAACTCGGCTGATTTGAATGTTCGATTCCTGAACGCGCAGCTTCGATGACGAGCGGTTGCGGGTGGCCATGAAGTGATGCAATGATAATTTGTTTCACTACGTGATAGATAGCAGAGTCAGCCTCTATGATTTGTTTGGCGCGCCCTGCGAATGGGCCGACCAAGCCATATGCCAATAGAACACCTAGGAATGTACCGACGAGCGCTGAGCCGATCATTCCGCCCAAGACTGATGGGGGCTTGTCAATTGAACCCATGGTTTTAACAACCCCAAGCACTGCTGCGACGATGCCGAGTGCGGGCAAGGCGTCAGCCAGGCCTTGCAAGCCATCGGCCGGGCCGATTGAGTGATGATGGTGGTTCTTGATCGAGTTATCGAGAACCTCCTCGACAGCATGAGGGTCTAGTGTTCCTGACGATACGACCACTAGCCGAAGTGTGTCGCAGATTAAATGGATGAGGGTGTCATCCTTGAGTAGCTTCGGATATTCGGCAAAAAGTGCTGAGTCTTTTGGTGCCTCGATATGGGGCTCAACGGCTACCGGGCCATCGGTTCGAAGCATTTTCATCAATTTGGATACGAGGAAGATGCAATCGAGATAATCCTGTTTTTTATACTTCGGTCCTTTGAAAACCATGCCGACGCAGGCACCCAAAGCCTTTAGTTCTTTGCCTGAATTACCAATGATCAGCGCTCCGACCGCCGCACCGCCAATGATTAGCATTTCATGGGGCAGCGCATGCATGACTGGGCCGAGATTACCACCGGTAAAGGCAAACCCCCCGAAGACCATCAAGACTAGAACAACAATACCAACTCCTGCGAACATTTGGAGTTAACCTTTTCAAAAATTGGCAAGCCCCGAAAATTCGCGCGCTTTGAAATCTATAACGGCGGTTGGCGCGAAAAATTGAGTGTCGGCGCGATCTAGGATTAGAAGCCTACCATGATCCGTGGCGCGATGGTGATGGGATCAAGCGTGACATCGAGATTATTGGCATGGCGTGGGCGGCGATCAATGCGCCCGATACGGTAGCAATAATGTCGGCCGTATAGGCTGAAGATCAGGCGCATTAGAATTTAAGAGTGGCACCAACATAGCTGTGCAATTTAAGCAGGTGGGTCAGCAGTCGTTATTGTAATGGTGCCAAAATGTTCGTGCCGCAAAGGAGCAACGCGATCATGAAATCAATAGCCTGCATGGCTCGAATTATGAGGGGCGTTGTTGAAAGCGAAGTCCGTTCGCTTGCCCAGCGTTCGGCCGATGCGGCCAAAGAGATTAATGAATTGATTATGGCCAGCACCCAGCAGGTCGAATCGTGCGCGCGGTCGATCGCTGCCGGTCGTAGAGGTACCGAAGCCCGCCGCTCCGCCAAGACCGGTAGCGCGCGCAGGGCCTGTCACGAGCGGAAATCTGGCGCTGAAACCAATGCCGTATGACGACTATTGGTCAGAGTTTTAATCGCAAAAGTAGCAGTAGAAATAATCACATTGACTAACATGGGATCAAATGATGAGTATTAAAAAAATTACAGTCATAGGCGGCGTGGTTATCGCCATCATATTCTTGTTTGGTTTCGTTTTGGCAGGCACGACGATTAATCAAATTCGCTTTGGCGGCCCGATACAGATGCGGAGCCAGCAAGCGAATGACCTGCTTGCGGACATTTTGCCGCCGCCAAGCTATATCATCGAGCCATATCTCGAAGTAACCCAGATTGTTCGCGATCCGCGACAACTAAGCGATGGTAAGGCGCGGCTCGCCGAACTGAAACTCCAGTACCGGGAACGTCACAAATATTGGTCTGAATCCGATCTTGAGCCTTCGCTGAAAACGCAGGTCGAAAATTCGATCCACGCTTCTGCCGAAGAATTCTGGCGCGAGGCTGACCGGGTGTTCATTCCGGCTATCGCACGAACTGACCTAGAGTCAGCCAATGCAAGCTATGCACGCCTTACCAAAGCCTATGTCAATCACCGTACGGCAGTCGATAAGCTGGTGAAGGACAACAATGCCTATGCGGCGGAATTGAAAGCCAGCTCGGCCTCGAAGCTCAAATTGGCGATGGACGGGATGGCGGCCATTGCTGCATTGATGCTTGGTGCGCTTGGCTGTGGTGTTTGGTTTGTTTTAAAGAAAATTGTCGGCCCGCTTGCGGCTACTGCCAACGCAATGGATGTGATGGCGTCGGGAGATTATTCTGTGTCGGTGGCCGGCGCAGATCGCGCCGACGAGATTGGTTCCATGGCAAAGTCTGTGGAAGTATTCCGCGAGACAGGCCTTGCCAAGCAAATGAGCGATGAAGCGACTTTGAATGTTGTTGTGGCCGAGTTGGCGGCCGGGCTGCAAGCCTGGGCCAATGGTAATCTTGACAGTTTGATCAATGTTGCGTTTGGCGACCGGTATGAATCCTTGCGGATGGATTTCAACAATTGCGTGATCGAGCTTTCAAGCATTGTCGGCAAGATTTCGCAAACCGCGCAAACTGTGAATATGGGCTCAAGCGAGATCCGGGCTGCGTCCGATGATTTGGCTCGCCGTACCGAACAGCAAGCGGCAACGCTCGAAGAAACCGCCGCAGCGCTCAACATGGTAACAACCGCGATGCGCGATACGGCGAACAAGGCGCTGGCTGTGAGAACAGCAGTTTCGACAACGCAAGTCGAAGCAAATGACGGAGCAAAGGTTGTCGGTCAAGTCGTGAGCGCAATGGGCGATATTGAGAAATCTGCACAGGAGATGGCGACCATCATCGCCGTGATCGAGGGCATTTCGTTCCAGACCAACCTGCTCGCGCTTAACGCCGGGGTCGAAGCTGCCCGCGCTGGTGATTCTGGCAGAGGGTTTGCTGTCGTGGCGAACGAGGTTCGGGCATTGGCGCAACGCTCAGCCGATGCTGCCAAGGAAATACGCGAGCTTATTGCGAAATCGACCAGCCTGGTCGGGCGCGGGGTGACGCTGGTTGGGCAGACCGGTGAAATGCTTAGCCGTATCCTCGAAAAGGTTGTGGAGATCAGCCCTATGGTTGGCGAAATTTCAACGTCCGCCGAAACTCAGGCGACCAACCTTGTCCAGATTAACACTGCCGTCAACGATATTGACAAGATGACGCAGCAAAATGCCGCGATGGTTGAGGAAAGTACCGCCTCGGCAAGCAATCTTTCGGAGGAGGCGGGCCAGTTGAGCAAGCTTGTATCGCATTTCAAGATTAGCAAAGAAAGCCGGAAAGCGATCACCGGGCCGACGCCGCTACCAATGCGTGAACGGCCACGGGCGGTGAGCTCACAGCCGGTGGTGCGCGGAAATCTGGCGCTGAAGCCAACACCACACGAGGGTGATTGGTCTGAGTTTTAGACCGCAGTTTAACTGCTGCACTTTTGCGGTAATCTATTGAAGTGCGTTGACCACACTCCGGCTCTCGCTGGAGTGTGGTTGTGTACGCAATGCTGTTGCGCGCACTTGTCGTCGCGGTGTCTCATCAACCGATTACATTAAATCACCCGGGAAAAATGCTCCGGATAATGGCTCTAATTGCGGCTCCCGTTGAGCAGCGCCCTAACCTTTTCCTCTGAAACAGGCGGGCTGTAATAATAGCCTTGGCCGAACAAGCAGCCGAGTTCACCCAGTCGGTCATTTTGGTAGACTGTTTCGATTCCTTCGGCGATGACGGTAATCTTGAGCGCCTTTGCCATTTGGAGGATCGCTTCAACGATGCTCCAGTTGCTGCTGTCCTGCGACTGTTGCATGACAAAGCTCTTGTCGATCTTGATGCCGTCAAGTGGCAGGCTTTGGAGGTGGTTGAGCGATGAGTAGCCTGTGCCAAAATCGTCAAGCCCAACCCGCACACCCCAGGAGCGGAGTTCTGCAAGAAGGCGAGCGCTCAGCGCAACGTCCATGATTGCCGCGCTCTCGGTGATTTCAATCACGAGCGAGGTCGGGTTGATACCGGTAGACTCAATTACGTCACGGACTTGTTCGAGAAAATCGGGCTGCAGAAACTGTAGTGTGGAAACATTGACGCTGACAAATGGAGCGCGCGGTGCGGGGATAGCCCCGGCTAATGATGACGCCAAATTGCAGGCTTGCCGCAAGGCCTGCAGCCCAATTTCGGAAATCAGTCCGCTATCTTCAGCGATCGGGATAAAATCATTGGGCATGACAAGTTGGCCATCATCTCTGCGCCAGCGTACCAGAGCCTCCATGCCGACCAGATGTCGTTGGTTGAGTGTGTAGATCGGCTGATAATGAAGCTCGAAATGATGATTCCTGATCGCATCCTGTAGTTCGGAAACGATGCCGGCGGTGGCCAGACAATTGCTGCGCATCTGCTGGTCAAAGGTGATTGAATGGCCAGTACCCGCTATCTGTGCCTTAAACATGGCGAAATCGGCATCGCGTAAAATCTGGTCGATGCTCGCATAGCCGCCAACATCATGGGCGATGCCGATGCTCGCCGAGATTGGTGCACCGCCGGTTCGTTTGTAATCAAATGCGCGCAAACTGTGGTGGATGGCATCGGCAATTTCGGTCGACAGATTTTCGCGGTCAGGGCCATCGATACTGATTGCGAAATCGTCGCCGCCAATCCGCGCCAACATGATCGAATGGGCGTAGTGGAGCAGGAGCCGGTCGGCCGCGCCAAATTCATCCACAAGCCGCCCAATGCGCTGTGTGATGTCGGTCAGCATGAGGTCACCGGCTTGAAATCCTGCGACGTCTCTGACATGTTTGAGGCCGCTAAGTTCGATCACCATCAGTGTTGGCCCCGGCCGTTTGGCTTCGAACGCCTCATCAAACAATTTCTTCAGGCCTAACTCGAACATTGTTCGATTGGGCAGTCCGGTCACGGCATCGCGGGTTGCGTCGCGGGTTAATTGACGCTCGCGATTGGCGCGACGAAACACAGGGGCGATCTCACTGCCGATATGGAAAAGCAGATCAAGGTCGCGTTGATCGGG
>JBBTEI010000111.1:0-22723 GCA_038042405.1 Pseudomonadota bacterium | reverse complement strand
TCGCACCAACCGCAAATACCAATGCAAGCGCCGTACCCGATGTCATACGCTTCATGAGCTATTCCTTGGTCATTATAATGAGAGCCTCAGCGAGGCAGAAAATTCGAGATCGCGACGGCGCACCGTATCGGGTGCCGAAAGCGGGGCCGAAAGAGTGAACTCCCCCGCCACGCGCTTGTTGTTGATGCGGACGCCGATTGTTGAGCTGTGCAGAAAGCCGCGTTCAAACGCGTCGCCTTTGCGCGGAGCAATCCCGCCCGCGTCATAACCGATCAGCCCTGAAATGCTGGTCTGCGTACCCGCAGTTTTATCGCCAAAGAGGCTGAACAGCGGAAAGCCGATTTGCTGACGCGTAAAAATCCCTTTTCGTCCGCTGATGCCGTCATCGCGGAAACCGCGCACCGTTGAACTGCCGCCAAGGCTGAAGCGTTCACCGGGGAATACAGAATCAAGGGCCGCGCTCCCGCGCACCACACCGCTGTAATTCACCGGCGCACCAAAGACTTTGGTGCGCGTCTGATAGCCAAGGCTTGCCTCAAGCTTGCGGAACACAAGCTGCGCGCCGCCGGGGCCGGTATCCACTGAATTGGCCCCGAAAATGTCAAGCCCGCGCGTAAAACCGAAATCGGCGGTTGCAAGCCCGGTACCAATCCGGCGCTGCGCACGAAAATTGATCGCGCCTGAAATCAGCCGGTATGAACTTGTCCTCAGCTTGATCCCTTGGATGCGATTTACCGTATCCAGCCCTGAAATGCCTGCCGATACCGATAGCTTGGTCTTGGCATCGCGGAACAGCAAATGATCAAGCGTTGCCGAGCCGTTGATCGAAACACCGGTATTGGCGAAGGCTTGGTCAACGCCTTGCAGGATTGAATCAAAGCTATAGCGCCCGCCTGACAGCGTCAGCGTGGTATATCCATAAGGAATTGAGACGAATGCGCCGTAGCCTTCGCTGCCACGACCATCCCTATTCTCAAGATCGCGCGAATAATAAAGCGACCAGAAATCAGCGCGCCCGAACGGGCTGTCAATATCAAGCGATGCAGTTGATTGAATCCGGCCTGTGTTGGCCGATCCCTCATTGTTCACAGCATAGCTTGCACGGAGCGGCGTATCGACGCGCTTGCGCCGCACGATCAAGTTGCTGGTGCCCGGCAGTTCTGCCGGGGTAATGTCGATATCGGGTTCAGCGCTACCAAGCCGGGCAAGCTGATCAACGCCCTGTTCCAAATCACGCAGATTGAGTTGACGCCCTTTGGTGCCGGGGAAAGCGGCGGCAAGTTCGCCCTTCCGATATTGGCGCTTGCTGCCCACGCCTTCGCTGCTGATGTCGTTTAGCTGGCCCTCGATCACGACGATCTCAAGCACGCCGCTTTTCAAATCCTGTGGGCCGATCACCGCGCGTGACGTCACATACCCGTCGGCGATATAGCGGTTGGTAATCGTGCGCAGCACTGCGTTGATATCGGTGATCGAAACGCAGTCGCCCGAAAGTTTGGTAAGCTCGGCCGCGAACATATTTTCAGAGTAACGCGTCACGCCCTTTACTGATACGCTGCGTACGGCGGCACAGCCGCTGCCATCGACGGAAAGTTGTTGCTCGGGCAAGACTTGGGTTGCTTGTGGCGGGGTGGATTGGGATTGACGAAATTCTTCCTCGCGTTCGCGCTGGCGTTCGCGCTCAATTTCCTGAAGCCGCTCGGCATCACGGTTTACCTGATTGGGCACCGTCTGGGCAAAAACCGCCGGTGCCAACGTGACACTGCACAGCAGCAAAGATATCCCACGCATACTAAACACGGTATATTCCCACGCTAAACCACCCACGACAGAGCCAGTTTCTTTCTGGCAATTGAACAAGGTGAAGAGCGGTAGTATGGCGGCGGCTAATAATTCGTAAATTTTCTCCGAATTGGTGTTATATTGATCCAAATCACAATGTAATAATTATGTTGCTTCAGCACGTTATCAGAAAAGCCGCAGTTTAGAGACATCGCGGATTGAATTGATACAGGATCATGGATGATCAGGAAACAAATTTCGCAAGATGTGCATCCGCAATACCCTTGAATTTTACGAGTGTAAAATAATCTTCATAAGCCTTGCCCTTGCCGTTATCGTTCCCTAAGCGTTCGCCCGTGAATCAAGCTGCCCCTGCCCCCGAACCATCCTATTTGCGCGGCCTTAATCCGCCGCAGCGTGAGGCCGTATTGACGAGCGAAGGCCCGGTACTGATGCTCGCCGGCGCTGGCACGGGAAAAACGGCGGCGCTAACCGCACGGCTCGCGCATCTGATCGCGACACGCAAAGCCTGGCCATCCGAAATCCTCGCCGTTACCTTCACCAACAAGGCTGCGCGCGAGATGAAGGAACGGGTGGGTAGGATCATTGGTGAGGCGGTTGAAGGGATGCCGTGGCTCGGCACCTTCCACGCAATTGGTGCCAAAATGCTGCGCTGTCATGCTGAACTGGCCGGGTTGCAAAGCAATTTCACGATTCTTGATACCGATGACCAGCTCCGCGTGATGAAACAGTTGATCATCGCTGCTGATATCGATGAAAAGCGCTTCACGGCGCGCGCACTCGGCGGGCTGATCGATCAGTGGAAAAATAAGGGGCTGGTGCCCGCCGATATTGACGCAGGCGAAAGCGAGCGCTTCGCCAATGGCAAGGGCGGGTTGCTCTATGCGCAGTATCAGGAACGGTTGAAGACGCTCAACGCCTGCGATTTTGGCGATCTGCTGCTCCATATGCTGACGATCCTTAAAAAGCACCGCGATGTGCTTGAAGGCTATCAGACGCGGTTCAAATATATCCTTGTTGATGAATATCAGGATACCAACAGCGTCCAATATCTCTGGCTCCGCCTGCTGGCACAAACACGAAAAAATATCTGCTGCGTTGGTGATGATGATCAATCCATCTATAGCTGGCGCGGTGCACTCGTGGAAAATATTCTCAAATTTGAAAAGGACTTCCCCGGTGCTGTTATCATCCGGTTGGAACAAAATTACCGCTCGACCCCGCATATCCTCGGCACCGCATCGGGCCTGATCGCGCATAATAGCGGACGGCTCGGCAAGACGTTATGGACGCAAGAGGCCGAAGGTGAGAAGGTTGACGTCATCGGCGTGTGGGATGGCCCTGAAGAAGCCCGCCGCGTGGGCGAAATGATCGAAACGCATCAGCGCAGCGGCAACAGTCTCGATGGCTGCGCGATTCTCGTCCGCGCACAGTTTCAGACGCGTGAATTTGAAGATCGTTTCATCAGTATCGCCATGCCCTACAAGATCATCGGCGGTTTCCGCTTTTATGAGCGTGCCGAAATCCGCGATGCGCTTGCCTATTTGCGGCTCGTCAATCAGCCCGCCGATGATCTGGCGTTTGAACGGATCGTCAATCAGCCCAAGCGCGGGCTTGGCGATAAGGCAGTTGCGAAGGTGCAGATGTTGGCGCGCGCCGAGCAAATCTCGCTGATCAATGCCGCCGCGCGTATCATCGATACTGATGAACTAACCCCGCAGGCACGGCGCGCACTCGGCGGGTTTGTCGCCAACATTGGCCGCTGGCGCGATCAGGCGAGCGCGCTGCCCCACGCTGATCTCGCGCGACTGATCCTCGATGAAAGCGGTTATACCGCGATGCTCCAGACCGAGAAATCGGTTGAAAATGCCGGCCGCCTCGAAAACCTCTCCGAACTCGCGCGGGCGATGGAGGAATATGAAACGCTCGGTGCCTTCCTTGAGCATGTCAGCCTAGTGATGGACAACGAAGGCGTGGTCGACGGCGAAAAGGTCATGATCATGACGATTCATGCCGCCAAAGGGTTGGAATTTGATCGCACCTTCCTTGTCGGTTGGGAAGAAGGCGTCTTTCCGTCACAGCGGGCAATGGACGAAGGCGGGCTGGCGTCACTCGAAGAAGAGCGGCGTTTGGCTTATGTCGCGATCACGCGTGCGCGGCGGCGCTGCACCATCCTTCATGTGGCCAACCGGCGGATTTATGGGCAGTGGACGTCAAGCATCCCCTCGCGTTTCGTCGGTGAATTGCCTCCTGAGCATATCCGCCATGAAAGCAGCATGGGCGGCGGTGAGAGCCTGTGGCGGGCAAGCGCAAGCGAACGCTATGATCCCTTCGCACACATCGAACGTAGCAGCGGACGTGGCCCCGGCTGGGTGCGCGCGGCAAGCGGCAGCGGCTTCACCCGCGAACCGACCCGCATCGTCGAGGCGCGTGGCAGTGCGATCAGCCTTGGCAATAAAGGCCGTAATGACGTCAGCGTTGGCCTGCGCGTCTTTCACAGCAAATTCGGCTACGGCACCATTGCCGAGATCGAGGGCAACAAGCTTGAGATTGATTTTGAACAAAGCGGGCGAAAGCGCGTGCTTGATAGCTTTGTGAGCATCACCTAAGCCGCGAATGTGACGAAACCCCAATCCCCCCTCGCCTACCGCGATTTCCGTTTATTCTGGATCGCCCGTTTCTCGGCCGTATTTGCGACAATGGCGATGGTCGTGGTGATCGGCTGGCAGGTATATGATATCGCGCGCAGCGATTACGGCATGACGCCCAAGCAAGCCGCGTTTCAACTTGGCCTTATCGGGATCGCACAATTTTTGCCCTTGCTGCTGTTGACGCCGCTAGCGGGCTGGGTCGCGGATCGATTCGAACGAAGGCTTGTTGCACGATTGGCCAATGCGATTGATATGGCCTGCGCAGCAACGCTTGCGGTCATGACGGCGCAGGATACGCTCACGCTTCCGATCCTGTTTGGATTGGCCGCGTTCCACGGGGTTGCGCGGGTATTTGTTGGCCCGGCGATGAGCGCGATTGCGCCCAATCTTGTGCCTCCACCCATTCTACCGCAGGCCATCGCAATGAATTCAATCGCGTGGCAATCAGCATCGGTTGGCGGGCCAGCGCTTGGCGGGCTGCTTTATGCGTTTAACCCCGCCTCGCCTTACTGGTTCAGTGTCGGTGCGCTCGGCGTGACGATTGTCGCGATGTCGCTGGTCAAGCCCGTCGCGCCGCCCGTGATCAAGGGCAATGCCCATCCGGTGCAGCAGATGATCGACGGGTTGCGCTATGTGCGCCGCGAACGATTCCTATTCGGCGCGATCACGCTTGATCTGTTCGCCGTGTTGCTTGCCGGGGCAACAGCGCTGCTGCCGGTTTATGCGCGCGATATATTGCATGTTGGCCCGCAAGGGCTTGGTCTGCTGCGCGCGGCACCGGCGCTGGGTGCTGCTGCGCTTGCCTTCTGGTTTTCGTTTCGTCCGCTCAAGAATAATGTCGGCGTAAAAATGCTTTGGTCGGTCGTTGTGTTCGGTTTGGCGACAATTGTTTTTGGGTTTTCAACCAATATGCTATTGTCGCTCACGATGCTGGTCGTGCTTGGTGCGGCGGATATGCTCTCGGTTTATGTGCGCTCATCGCTGGTGCAGCTCAACACGCCTGATGAAATGCGCGGTCGTGTTGGTGCCGTCTCTAACCTCGCGATTTCAGGCTCTAATGAGCTTGGCGAGGCACAGTCCGGCGTGGCGGCCGCACTTTTAGGGCCGGTTGGTGCGGTTGTGTTTGGCGGCATAGGAGCCATATGTGTAACTCTGCTATGGGCGCGTCTGTTTCCCGAATTGCGCAATGCCCGAACATTTGAACCTGGTGTCAAGGAAGCAAAGTCATGAAGTCTGAATCAATTCTAGGTACCATCGGCGGAACCCCGCACATCCGCATGAACCGGCTGTTCCCCAATGCCGAGGTTTGGATCAAATCCGAGCGCGGCAATCCGGGCGGTTCAATCAAAGACCGGATCGGCCTTGCGATGATCGAGGATGCCGAAAAATCAGGTGCGCTCAAACCCGGCGGGACGATTGTTGAACCGACTTCGGGCAATACCGGCATTGGCCTTGCGATGGTCGCGGCAGTGAAGGGATATAAGCTTGTTCTTGTAATGCCCGAAAGCATGTCGATTGAGCGTCGCCGCCTGATGCTGGCTTATGGTGCAACCTTTGATCTCACCCCACGCGAAAAAGGCATGAAGGGCGCGATTGAACGCGCGATTGAACTTGTCGAGCAGACTCCGGGTGGATGGATGCCGCAACAGTTTGAAAATCCGGCAAATATCGATGTTCATGTCCGCACCACCGGGCCCGAAATTCTTGCTGATTTCGCCGAAACACCGATTGACGTCATGATCACGGGCGTTGGCACCGGCGGGCATATTACCGGCGCAGCGCAATTTCTCAAAAAGCATTGGCCAAATATGAAAGTATTCGCGGTTGAGCCAACGCTGTCTCCCGTCATCAGTGGTGGCCAGCCCGGCCCCCACGCCATTCAGGGTATCGGCGCGGGGTTCATTCCGGCCAACCTCCACACCCAATTGCTTGACGGCGTCATCCAGGTTGATCCAAATGACGCCAAGGTGATGGCCAAACGCGCGGCGACCGAGGAAGGAATGCTGGTCGGCATTTCATCGGGCGCAACGCTTGCCGCAATCGCACAAAAACTGCCTGATCTGCCCAAGGGTAGCCGGATTCTGGGTTTCAACTATGACACGGGTGAGCGTTATCTTTCCGTGCCCGACTTCCTTCCCGAAGCGTAAGCGGAGCATTAGCAATGCCTGAAGCAACCGCCCGTCCGGGTAAATTGCTCCACATCCTACTTTGGGCGGGCGGCGCTATCGCAGTGCTGCTCGCGCTCTATACATTTGCTGCGCCTGAAGCGCGGCCGATTGACAGCACACCCTCAGTCGCTGCGATGCTCAGCCCACCGCCAACCCCTGTGCCCGAACTTGAACCGCTTGAGATACAGGCCATTGCGCGCGAAACGGCCGAACAAATTAACGGTGCGGTGCCCTTTTCAAAAAAACCCAATCCGGCGGCAAAACCGTTCAAGCTTGACGGTGTTGAAACCGATATGGCGCGCGCAATAGACTGTCTTGCTTCGGCAATTTTTTACGAGGCGGGCAACGAGACCCTCAACGGCCAGCGCGCAGTCGCGCAGGTTGTGCTTAATCGCGTTCGCCATCCTGCTTTCCCCAAAACAGTGTGCGGCGTTGTCTATCAAGGCCAAGAGCGCCGCACCGGGTGTCAATTCTCTTTCACCTGCGACGGATCAATGGCGCGCATCCCATCGGAGGAAAGCTGGAAACGCCTCCAGCAGCTCGCACGATCAGCACTTACTGGAAGCGTTTATAAACCGGTCGGCCACGCAACCCATTATCACACGGATTGGGTCGTCCCCGTTTGGAGTGCGAGCCTTGAAAAGATCAAGGCCGAGAACACGCACTTGTTTTTCCGTTGGGCCGGATGGTGGGGTACGCCACCCGCGTTTCGCGGTGTATATGCCGGCAACGAAGCCGCGATTGGCAAGCTTTCCGGCATCTCGCTTGTTCACTCTGGGCCTGACGGTGTTATTGACGGGCTGACAATCGACAGTGAAACCGGATTGCCGGTCCCCACGCCGCAGTTTGGCCAGCAAAAGCAGCTTGCACCCGGCGTTCCCTCGACCGCGATACCCCGGTTTGTAAATGCAGCCGGTGATTTCAAGATTTTCCTCGTTGACCGTAAAACCGATCACAAGCGCCTGTTTGAAATTGCGCAATCGGCCTGCACCGGCAAGCAATATTGCAAAGTGATGATTTGGGTCGAAGGCGCATGGGTGCCAAGTGCGCTCCCCATTACCGATGCCCAGCTTAACCGGCTGTCATTCAGCTATTTGCGTAATGTTGGATCGGGCTACGATAAGGCGCTTTGGAATTGCGCGGTTTATGCCTCGGCGGATCCCGATAACTGCATGACGCCGCGCGCCAACGATCGCCAACCGCTTGATCGCAACGCCAAGGCCTTCCCGGCAAAAATTAAACCGCTACAAAACCCTGTGGCTGTAACCGAACCGCAAATACAAACGAAACCTGTCTTATGACGGTGATGCCCATCAAACGAACCGCATCGTTGCGCAACACGCGCTTCTGGCTGCCGCTCGCGTGCGTCATGCTCGTATTTTTCAGTTTTGCATCAATGGCCTGTGCAGCCCGGTGTAGTGGCGCAGATTGTGCACAAATGCCTGGTAATTCCGCGCCGATCAATGGCAGTGATACTCATGATATTGATATCATGATGGCTGGTGGGTGTGTGCTGTGCTGCAATATCATTGTCGATCAAGCCACCTTGAGTGCAGAGCAACCGCTCAGTCCGCCACTTTTCGTTGCTGTGCTTACGCAGCAGCCTTCGCGTCATATCGCCCCTGATATTCCCCCTCCGCGTATATTTGATCTTCTCTAAATTTGTGATACAATAATTTATACGGAGATTTGAAATGAAGAAAATCTACACAGCACTCATCGGCTATGCCGTATTCGGAACCAGCGTCGCTCATGCCGCCGCCCCGAATTTCGTTGGCGCGATGATCGACGGCTGCTGCACCCTCGGGTTGGCATGCTGTGCTGCTGGCGGATGCTGCTGATCGCAGTTTCTGCTAATGGCTGAATAAGGGAAAGGCGTTCGTCAGCAATGGCGGGCGCCTTTCTCTTTGCGTCTCAATTCAACCGTGAGTTTTCGAGCAGGAACACGCTGCTATCATCAAGGACGGTGCCTTTGTCCCGAAAGGGCTTTGAGATTGCCATGATCAAATCTTCATGATTAAGCCCCGGATACGCCTTGAATTCAGCTCGCGCACCAAGTTCACGCTGTTTGCGTGCCATCAAAATAGCATTGCGTGGCTTAACCGTGTCATCATGCGTCCCCGTCAGCACCATAATTGGCGGCGCATCAGCACGGGCGAATGCAAACGGCTGAGTTTCACTTGGTTTTGGCCACTTTGCAAAAGCATTGACTGAACGTACGCTATCAAACGGCAGAAAATCATATGCTCCTGCCAGCCCAACCGTCGCACGCACGAAGCCCGGCGTAACGCCCGCATTGCGCAAATAACGCGCATCAAGCGTCAGCATCATGGCGATGTAAGCGCCCGCTGAATGCCCAGAAAGCGTCACCCGCTTTGGATCACCCCCAAATTTCTCAATATTGTCCTGAACCCAGCGCACCGCATTTGCGGCGTCTTCATTGAACGTCGGAAAGCGCACCTGCGGCACTTTGCGGTAATCGGCCATCACAACGACAAAGCCTTTTGCCGCATAGGCTTTGCCGACAAACGCATAGTGCGAACGCTCGCCCGCATACCAGCCGCCGCCATAGAAAAAGACCAGAACAGGAAGTTTTGCCTTCGCTTTTTCCTTCGGTGCCCAAACGTCAAGCTTCACACCATTTGCCGTATCAAATGCAACGCCTTCGGCTAGGCGCGAAACTCCGCTACCGCCAAGCATGATCGTATCAAGCATGTTAAGCTGCTGCGGCGGCGCAACCAGTTTTGTGAAAGCGTAAATCCCGATAGCCAGAGCGAGTACAGCAGCCGCTAATGAACGCAGCATCAAAAAGCCTCAACCGGCATCGCCATAATCACCTCAGATCCCGCCTCAAGTTTGCGACGTAGGGCACCTGTGTCGGGCATAATCCGCTCGCTAAAGAAGCGCGCGGTCATCAATTTTCCTTCCATAAACGCTTTTTCGTCCGTGCCTGCTGTCAATGCGCCTTGCGCTGCACGCGCCATCCGCAGCCACATCAGGCCGAGGATAACAATCCCCATCTGGTGCATATAAGCCGTTGAACCAGCACCGGCATTGTCTGGATTAGCGAGGCCATTTTGCATCAGCCACATCGTCGAAGCCTGCAAGTCGCCGAGCGATTTTTCGAGCCGCGTGGCATAATCTTCAAGTGCGGGGTTGGCCTTGGCGGCGGCCGCTTCTTCGGTCACCATCTTGAACAGCGCTTGCACCCCGCGCCCGCCATTCTGCGCAAGCTTTCGCCCAACAAGATCAAGCGCCTGAACCCCGTTTGCGCCCTCATAAATCATGTTGATCCGCGCATCGCGGACATATTGGCTCATCCCCCACTCTTCGATGTAGCCGTGGCCGCCGTAAAGCTGCTGCGAATTGGTGGCAACGTCATAGCCTTTGTCGGTACCATAGCCCTTTATCACCGGCGTCAGCAAAGAAATCAGGTCAGCCGAAAGCTGGCGCTCTTCCTCGGTTTGCGCCTTATGCGACAAATCTTCCTGCATTGATCCCCACAGGATCAGTGCGCGCAGGCCTTCAGTGATCGCCTTGCCCTCCATCAGCGTGCGGCGGACATCAGGATGGACGAACAAGGTGTCCGCCTTTTGATCGGCGTCTTTAACACCCGTCAATGATCGGCCCTGACGGCGATCCTTGGCATATTGGACGGCGTTCTGGAATGCGACGTCGGCCTGGGCCAGCCCTTGAATACCAACGCCCATCCGCGCAACATTCATCATGATGAACATCGCGGCAAGGCCTTTGCACTCCTCACCGATCAGGAATCCCGTTGCCCCGTCATAATTCATCACGCAGGTCGAATTGGCGTGAATGCCCATCTTATGCTCGATCGAACCGCATGAAACCGCGTTACGTGCGCCGAGGCTGCCATCGGCATTAACCATGAACTTGGGCACGATGAAGAGCGAAATGCCCTTCACATTGTCAGGCGCATCGGGTGTTTTCGCGAGAACAAGATGAATGATATTCTCGGTTAGGTCATGCTCGCCTGACGAGATAAAAATCTTTGTGCCGGTAATCGCGTGGGTGCCATCACCGTTTGGCACCGCTTTGGTACGCAGCAAACCCAGATCAGTGCCACAGTGCGGCTCGGTCAGGTTCATCGTTCCGCCCCACGCGCCCGATACCATCTTGGGCACATAAGTGGTTTTCTGCTCTTCAGTGCCCTTAACAAGGATCGAAGCGACGGCAGCGCCGGTGAGGCCGGGATACATGCCGAAAGCCTGGTTGGCGGCCATGATATATTCTTCAACCGCTGAGCTGATGACGTGCGGCAGCCCCTGCCCGCCAAATTCTTCAGGTGCCGAAAGCGTTGACCAGCCCGCCTCGCAAAATGCCTTATAGGCGTCTCTGAATCCGGCAGGCGTCGTCACCGAGCCATCGGCATGGCGTGTGCAGCCTTCCTGATCGCCGCTTAGGTTAAGCGGAAAAAGCACCTCTTCCATAAACTTACCGCCTTCACTTAATACGGCTTCGACCATATCAGGCGTAGCATTCTCAAATCCGGGCAGATTGGCATAACGATCTAGCCCCACAACATGATCAAGAATGAAGCGCGTATCGCGGACGGGGGCGGTGTACTTAGGCATGTAACTCTCCGGTCAATTCAGTTTGTTGTGCTCGAACCAGCATCGGCATTTTGCACCATAGTGACGAAACGCGACAATTCTTCAAGATGCGCGTCAATATCAACTTTTTGGCGCTTGAGCAGATCAATTCGCGCAAGGCATTTCTCAATCGTCACATGTCGCTGTGTCGCGCGACCATCGCCAATGTCATAAAGGTCGATCATCTCGCGAATGTCTGAGAGGCTGAACCCAACGCGCTTCGCGCGGAGTATCCACGCGAGCCGAGCGCGATCCCGCTTCGTGTAAATCCGCGTAAGCCCACGCCGGATCGGGGAAATCAGCCCCTCATCTTCATAAAAGCGCAGCGCGCGCGCAGTTACGTCAAATTCCTCCGACAGATCAGAGATTGAATATTGATGCCGATCACGGTGATCAGGTGTATCAATTGTGGCGTGGTTTGACTGGCTAGGCATAGTTGTCTTTTAATTGACGCTCACGTAAGGGTCAATGGGGATGACGCTACGTCACTCACGAACTAGCCTATTCCCCTCCACCCGCCGATAAAAACAACTAGCTTCCCCGGTATGACACGCCGGCCCTGCGGGCTCGGCCTTGATCCACAGCGCGTCCTGATCGCAGTCGATCCGCATTTCGGTGACGCGTAGGATATGCCCCGATGTTTCGCCCTTTTTCCAGAGGCGCGCGCGTGAGCGTGACCAGAATACCGCCTCGCCGTCCGTGATCGTTGCTGCCAAGGCGTCGGCGTTCATATGCGCCACCATCAGGACGTCGCCCGTCGTAGCATGGGTAACGACGGCGGTTATCAGCCCGTTTGCGTCATATTTGGGGTCAAGGCGGCTGCCGGTTTCGCGTGGATCAGTCATGGTGGCATTTCCATGTCACAAAAACGCGACAAATCAAATCGCTGCGCCTATAGGCGCGGTCATACAGCAACAACCGGGCCGACTCATGCTGACCACAGATCCATTTGATGACGATAAACTCCGCGAAGAATGCGGGATTTTTGGCGTTTGCGGTGGTGATACTGGCGCTGCACTCGTGGCGCTTGGGCTTCATGCGCTTCAGCATCGGGGTCAGGAAGCCGCCGGAATCACGAGTTGGGATGGCTCAGAATTTCATACCCACCGTGCAATGGGGCATGTTGCGGGCAATTTTGACCGCGATGATATCATCCGCGCGCTCCCCGGTGACACTGCCTGCGGGCACGTCCGCTATTCCACCACGGGCGAAACGGCGCTGCGCAACGTCCAGCCGCTTTATGCTGATCTGGCGTCAGGCGGTTTTGCCGTCGCGCATAATGGCAACATCTCCAACGCCATGACGCTCAAGCGTGAACTTGTCCGGCGCGGCTCAATTTTCCAGTCGACCAGCGATACCGAGGTGATCATTCATCTGGTTGCAACAAGCACTTACCGGACGTTGCTTGATAAATTTATAGATGCGCTGAAGCAGGTTGAGGGTGCCTATTCGCTGATCTGCATGACGCCTGAAGGCATGATTGCCTGCCGCGATCCGCTCGGCATTCGTCCGCTCGTGATGGGTAAACTTGGCGAGGCGACCATCTTCGCCTCCGAAACTGTGGCACTCGATGTTGTCGGCGCAACATATCTGCGCAGCGTCGAGCCCGGCGAAATCGTCATCGTAACCAACGGCCAAACCCGCTCGATCGCGCCCTTCACCAAGCAAAGCGCGCGGCCGTGCATTTTTGAGCATGTCTATTTCTCGCGCCCCGATTCAATTGTTGATGGCTCAAGCGTTTACAGCGTCCGCAAAGCGATTGGTGAGCAGCTTGCGCTCGAAAATCCGGTGCCCGCCGATTATGTAATTCCGGTGCCCGATAGCGGCACACCCGCAGCCATCGGCTATGCCCAGGCGTCAGGCATACCATTTGAGCTTGGTATTATACGATCGCATTATGTGGGCCGCACCTTCATTCAGCCCGGTGATGGCGTTCGCCACCTTGGCGTCAAGCTCAAGCACAATGCCAACCGCGCGTTGATCTCGGGCAAGCGCGTGATCCT
The DNA here is from genome assembly GCA_038042405.1 of Pseudomonadota bacterium. Classification (GTDB taxonomy): domain Bacteria; phylum Pseudomonadota; class Alphaproteobacteria; order Sphingomonadales; family Sphingomonadaceae; genus Aquisediminimonas. Next base: position 9,482 of record JBBTEI010000111.1, on the reverse strand, counting down.
TGTCGATGATAGTATCGTGCGCGGCACAACCAGCCTCAAAATTGTCCAGATGATGCGCGATGCCGGCGCGCGCGAAGTCCATATGCGGATCGCCAGCCCGCCCACGCGGCATAGCTGTTTTTACGGCGTCGATACGCCCGAACGCTCCAAACTGCTCGCCGCCAATCATGATGTAGAGGCAATGCGCAGCTTCATTCAGGCCGACAGCCTGGCCTTTGTGTCGATCAATGGCCTTTACAAGGCACTTGGCGAGGATCAGCGCGCCGATATCCGGCCACAATATTGCGATGCCTGCTTTACTGGCGATTATCCGACACGGCTCACCGACCAGGATGAAATCAAACCAGAGCGGCAATTATTCCAACTCGATGAACGGGTCGTTTAATGATGAAGCCACTAAGTGGAAAAACGGCGCTAGTCACCGGATCGTCGCGCGGGATCGGTGCGGCAACGGCTGAAGCCTTGGCGGCGGCGGGCGCGCACGTCATCCTCACCGCGCGGACGTCAAAAGACCTTGAAGCCGTTGAGGAACGGATTTTTGAAGCCGGTGGCACCGCAACCATCGCGCCGATGGATTTGATTGACGGTGATAGCATCGGGCGTCTTGCCGCCGCACTTTCGGAGCGTTTCAAAGCGCTCGACATATTGGTGCTCAATGCCGCAATGCTCGGCACCTTGACGCCGGTGCAGACGATCGATCCGAAAGAATTTGCGCAGCTCGTCATGCTTAATCTGACGGCGCAACAGGCCTTGATTGCGGCCTTTAATCCAATGCTGCGTTCTGCCGAGGTGGGCCAAGTCATCGGGCTGACGTCAAGCGTTGGCCAAACACCGCGCGCCTATTGGGGAGCTTACGGCGCGAGCAAGGCCGGTTTTGAAACCTTGCTTGGTGCCTATTCAGAGGAATATCGCAACATAGGTCGCGTAAAGGTGGCGATCATTGATCCGGGCGCCACCGCCACAAAGATGCGGGCACAGGCCTTTCCAGGCGAAGATGCGGCAACACTCAAATCACCGGCAGTCGTGGGCGCGCGCATTGCCGCCCTCATCAGCGAAGGCTTTGAAAATGGCCACCGCGAACGGGTTGATTGACGCGGATCATGGTTAAAACGGGGCGAACGCAGTCCATCAAAGACTGGTTAAGGTTCGAGGCCGATCTACCAAACGGCTAACCAACAGGAGACCCCCCATGCGCCTGTATGAAGATATTTTTCACCCTTACAAACTCGCCAGCCTCGAAGATCGTTGCGTACCGCGCATCAAATTAAAAATCATGGCAAAGCTCAGATATAAGGGTGAGCGGCCATTTTCGGTGCTGGTCACCGATCTCTCAATCGCCGGGTTTCGCTGCGAAACTGTCAGCGGCACCCGTCCACCAGCAACCTGCTGGCTAACGCTGCCAGGCCTTGCAAGCTTGCTATCAGAGGTTGCATGGAATGATGGATACCAGATCGGATGTGCATTTTCCGATTTGCTTGATCAGGCAGTGCTAGATCATATTTTGGCAACAACCGGCCACGCGCTAACGGATTAAGGCTGGACAACGGCGGGCAGACGGTATCGATCGCCGCCAATGCTGATTTCAATCAGGCGTGAGCCAATCGTCATGACCTTTGCGGGTTCGGCACCATCGGCGGCAATCACGCCGCGTCCGTCGGTCATCACCTGAAGCCTGCGAAAACCTCCGCTCGGGTGCCGCAGTGTCAGCAAATTCCCGGCCAATTCGCGGTCGCAAACTGGTGCAAGCTCGCGTTCTCCGTCAACGGCACAGACTGTTTTGGGCGGCGCCACAGGCGCTCCAGCCTGCCCGCCGTTTTGCTGCACAAACGGCGCTGGGCCATTGCTTTTTTCGCTTTCACCACATCCCGTAAGGAGCAGAGCAAGCGCAAAACTAGATATCCGCGTAAACATGGCGTTCGGCTTTTGCACCAGGATGCGTTACCGCTCCCTTAAATGCCGGGCCAACATTTTGCGCATACCGCCACAGCGCACCCGATTGATAATCATTTACACGCGGCTGCCAAGCGGCCTTGCGCGCGGCAAGCACGTCGGCCGGGACGTTGAGATCAATGATGCCCTTCGTTGCATCAATGCTGATTTCATCACCCTCTTCAATCAATGCGATCGGCCCGCCCTCTGCGGCTTCGGGGCCAACATGACCGATGCAAAAGCCGCGTGTCGCGCCCGAGAAGCGCCCATCAGTAATCAGCGCGACCTTCTCGCCCATGCCAAGCCCGTAAAGCGCAGCGGTGGTTGAAAGCATTTCACGCATACCAGGGCCACCCTTTGGCCCTTCATAGCGGATGACGACGACCGAGCCTTCGCGGATTGCGCGCGCTTCAACGGCGGCAAAGGCATCCTCTTCGCAGTCAAATACCTGGGCGGGGCCAGTAAATTCGAGCCGCGCCATCCCCGCCACCTTCACAATCGCACCTTCCGGGGCAAGCGTGCCGCGCAGGCCAACTACGCCGCCAGTGGGTGATAGCGGCTTGGCAGCGGAGTGGATGACCTTTTGATCGGGGTTCCATGTGATTTCATCGATATTTTCAGCCAGCGTCCGGCCCGTCACCGTCATGCAATCGCCATTGAGCAGCCCTTCAGACAGCAACGACTTCATCAGCATGTAAACCCCGCCCGCCTCATACATATCCTTGGCAACATAATTCCCGCCGGGTTTGAGGTCGGCCATATAGGGCGTCGTTTTGAAAATTTCGGCAACGTCAAACAGGTCAAACGCGATGCCCGCTTCATGCGCCATCGCGGGCAGATGCAGCGCGCCGTTGGTTGAACCGCCGGTGGCGGCAACAACGCGCGCGGCATTTTCAAACGCCTCGCGGGTGCAAATATCGCGCGGTCTCAGGTTGCGCGCGAGCAATTCCATCACTTGCGCACCCGCCGCATGGGCAATCTGGTCACGCGTTGTATAGGGTGCCGGGGTCATGTTCGAATTGGGCAGCGAAAGCCCGATTGCTTCGGCAACGCACGCCATTGTGTTCGCGGTATATTGTCCGCCACACGCGCCGTGGCCGGGGCACGCCACTTTCTCAAGCGCATGGACTTCGGACAGCGGGCACGCGCCCGCCGCATATTTGCCGACAATCTCGAACACATCGACCACGGTTACGTCTTTATCATGATGCCGCCCCGGCAGGATTGATCCGCCATAAACAAAGATTGATGGCACGTTGAGCCGCAGCATTGCCATCATCATGCCGGGCAGTGATTTGTCACATCCTGCAAAGCCAACCAGCGCATCATAGCAATGCCCACGCACCGAAAGTTCAACCGAGTCCGCGATCACTTCACGGCTAACCAGCGAGCTTTTCATCCCCTGATGCCCCATCGCGATGCCGTCAGTCACAGTGATGGTATTGAAACGCCTTGGCATCCCGCCGCCCGCCTCGACGCCTTTGCGCGCAATATCGGCCTGATGGTCAAGCGTTGTATTGCAGGGTGCTGAATCGTTTCCCGCCGACGCGATACCGACAAATGGCCGCGCAATCTCCTCCTCGCTCAGCCCCATTGCATAATAATAGCTGCGATGCGGCGCGCGCTCCGGGCCGACCGAGACGTGCCGGCTGGGGAGCTTGGATTTGTCGAAACTATGGGTCATGGGCCTCTCGCTTTCTGGGCTGCCTATGGCCGTAACATTGTTTCAAATGCAAGCAGCAAAACTATCCTATTACGCTGTTTTGACAGCCTCGCTATTGTCACGCCCGAAAATATCCCATGCGGCCATGAATAGCGCGGCGATGGCCGGGCCGAGGACGAAGCCGTTAATTCCAAAGATGCTGAGCCCGCCAAGCGTGGAGATCAGCACGATATAGTCAGGCATCCGGGTTTCCTTGCCAACAAGGATCGGGCGTAGGACATTGTCAACCATGCCAATGACGAACAGTCCACAAAGGACGAGCAACACCCCTTGCCAGATCGCTCCCGTCGCAAACAGGTAAATCGCAACCGGAACCCAGATCAGTCCCGTCCCGATTGCGGGAAGCAGCGAGAAAAAGCCCATTGCTACCCCACCAAGCAGCGCCGCCTCAACGCCCAATAACCAAAAGATCACACCACCTATAATTCCCTGCACAATAGCCACCACCACACTACCTTTGATCGTCGCGCGGATAACGGTGGCAAATTTTTCGGAAAGCGCGATCTTGTGCTCGACGAGCAGCGGAACGCGGCTGCCGATCTGGAGCGCCAATCTGTCTCCGTCGCGCAGGAGAAAGAAGGCCAAGTAGAGCATCACACCCGTTGCCGCCATGAATGAAAAGGCGCTTTGGCTAAATCCAAGGACGCTTTGCGCAAGAAAGCGGGCAACCGTTGAAACGCCCACTGACAGCTTCTGTGCAACCGTATCGACATCGGTGAAGCCAAACCGTTCAAGCAGGGCTGAGGCCCATGGCGGCAATTGCTTTTGTACGTTGGCAAAAATTTGGGTGAAATCGAACTCATTTGAGCGAACACGGGCATATAGCCCAATTACTTCTTCGGCGAGCGAAATACTGAGAAACACGGCGGGTATGATCACAACCGCGATGATCGCAAGCAGAGTGATCAACGCCGACGTGTTTTTGTGTCTAGGCATCGCGCGAATGAGCCGCCGGTTGAGCGGCACAAACATAATCGCAATCACCACGCCCCATAGAATCGCGCCATAGAACGGCGAAATCACCCAACCAAAAGCCAGTGTAACGATTATGATGAATATCAGAAACGCCCAATCTTCATGTTCGCGCATAGCCCGCTATATCCTTTCGCAGCAGCGCCTGATTATCGGCCCTAACATATTTGTCCAACGTGTCACCCCTGATGTATCGCGAATCAAATCCTGCCGCATTTCAATTCCGAGATAGGCAATCCCCCTGCCCTCACCGTGGCGATTCATTGTCGCGTTCAGCAGCTTGCCCGAATAGGGTAGCTGGTCACCGACAATCACACCAGCGGCCTCAAGCAACGGAATAGCGATCCGGGCAGCACGATCATCCTCATTGTAGAGTATTCCAACCTCCCATGGGCGTAATTGATCAGGGTCGCTGGCCAGCATGGGCGTAAAGCTATGAAGCGAAACCAATAGTTTCGGCATATTGTGGTCGATCACATCCGCGATTTTATCATGATAGGGGTGCCAAAAGCGTGCGATCCTCGCCGCGCGCGCTTGATGGCCAATCGCGTTGCCGGGAATTGCATGGCCGTCACTCGCAATCGGGATGACATGCGGCGCATTTTGCTCCCGATTGAGGTCAACCACCAGCCGCGAAATACCCCCAAGAATGGCTGGCATCTCAAGCGCCTTCGCCAATTGGGCGACGCCAAGGTCGATTGCGATGTGCGTCTTTAGCAGTGCGGGGTCAATTCCGAGTTCAATATCAGGCGGCACATGGTTCGATGCGTGATCAGCGATTATGAGCAACCCTTGCCCATAGTCGCCGTCAACCGATTGCCATACTTCGTTCATATTCTCTTGTTGCCGATTGCGCTGCAAAATGTCACCACTTGAATATCTCAGGAGATGAATACATGAAAATTGGTCGGCGGACGATTGTTGGCGCAATCATGGCAATGTGGACAGCCCCCGCTCTTGCCGTACTCAGAAAAAAACGGCGCGCACGGGCGAAACTGCCAATCAAACCAATGCCTGCGGTTCAGACTCCTGACCCATTAATCGGCATCATTGATCAAATTGCAGAAAAACTGTTAGGCCATCTGCGTGAAACGGCGGTTTATAACGGCACAGCCGGTGCGCTTAATGGCGGGCTACTGGCGCGCGCGCTTGATGACTATTCGCCTGACGGTGAGGCTGCGCTCCGTGGCGAGTTGCAAGCGGCACGCGATTTGCTGACGCGGATCAGGCTCGCAGGCAACGTGGCAAGTTCGCTCCGCCTCGCAACGGTCAGCGCGATCCTTGAAAATGGTACGCGGTCAGCGGCTATCCCGTATGGCCGCGTTAACCCGCTCAGTTTCTCCGGCCACACACCCTATATCGTCACACAGCTTGCCGGGCCACATATCGATAGCGTTAACGTGATGATGGAACAACAATCGCTGGCAAGTGGCGCAGCGGTCGATGCGTGGATTGAAAAACTCGATAGTTTCCCCCGCGCCTTTGACGGGGTGATTGAGAAAATCCGGGCGGACAAAGCTGCAGGCTGTATCCCGCCACGCGCATTGTTTGAGAAGGCGCTACCGGTGCTTGATAGTTTTGGTGAAGACAAGGCCGAGAACCACCCGCTGATGCGGGCGCTTGGGCGGCGGATGGCCGAGGCAGGCCTATCGAAGCGGATGCAGACGATTGCGCTACAACGCGCGACGGTTAGCCTCCAAAAACGTGTCCGCCCTGCCTATACCAAATTGCGTGAAACAATCGCAGCACTGGTTCCAGAAGGACGCAGCGAAGCCGGTGTATGGGCGCAACCTATGGGGGCCGAATTTTATGCCGCCAATGTACTGGCACTCGGAGATTCGCCGCTTTCGCCCGACGATATCCATCAAATTGGCCTTGATGAGGCGACGCGCATCAGTAGCCAAATGAATGGTCTTCTCTCAAAACGGGGGCTAACGCAGGGCAGCATCGGCGCGCGAATGGCCGCACTCGCCAAAGACCCCTCCAACCAGTTTGCGGATAGTGACAAGGGGCGTGCCGAGTTGCTTGATTATGTTCGCGCCAAAGTGCGCGGGTCTGAAGCGCTTTATCCTCAACTCCTCCCGAAAGCTTTGATTCCGCGTCAATCGCTCGTTGTTAAACGCGTGCCGTTGGCGACTCAGGATAGCGCACCCGGCGGCTATTACGACGGCCCATCGCTTGATGGCACCCGTCCTGGTACTTATTGGATCAACCTTCGTGATATGGGGGCAGTGCCGCGCTTCCGATTGCCAACGCTCAGCTATCATGAAGGTGTTCCCGGCCATCATACACAAGGCGCGATTGCCGCCGCCTTGGGCGAGGCGCCGCTCCTCATTCGCATCGCAAGTTTCAATGCGTTTCAAGAAGGTTGGGCGCTATACGGCGAGAAGCTGATGGCTGAACTTGGCGCGTATAAGGACGATCCTCTCGGTGATCTCGGCCGCTTGCAGGATGAGCTTTTCCGCGCCACTCGACTCGTGGTTGATACGGGGCTGCATCACAAGCGCTGGAGCCGCGAAAAGGCGATTCAGACGATGCTCGATTTTACCGGGGTCGCGCAAAGTCGTGTTACTGCGGAAATCGAACGATATATGGCGTGGCCAGGGCAAGCCCTTGGCTATAAATTGGGTCAACTCAGATTGCTCGCCATGCGCGACACTTACAAAACAAAGGCGGGTCGCGACACCGATCTGCGGGCTTTCCACGGCATCGTGCTAGGCGGTGGTGCAATGCCGCTTGATCTTATTGAACAGCGTCTCGGCTAAAGCACTTTCGCGAGCACCACGAACGAAAGATCGCGCGTGACAGGCAGGCCGAAGCGCTCATCATCAAGCGGAAACGCGCGGCTTTCGCCCGTGAGGGCGTAGCCGCGCCGCTCATAATAAGCGATCAACTCTCCGCGCTGGCTAATAACGGTCATCTCCATCATCCGCGCGCCAAATTCGCTCCGCGCCAACTGTTCAGCTTCAAAAATCAAAGATTTACCTAGCCCGCCTGTCTGGACGTCCGGATCGACCGAAAGCAGTCCAAGATAGGCTGTATGGACATCTTTCTGGTTCACATGCACGCAGCCGACTATACCCTTCGCACTGATGGCAACCAATATCCGCTGTGCTGGATCTCCAACGATTTGGCTGAGCGCTTCGACGTCGGTGCGCTGACCACCGAGCAAGTCCGCCTCATGCGTCCACCCTTTTCGCGCGCTATCACCTCTATACGATCGTTCAACAAGCCGGTGAAGCGTCACAATATCAGCTAGGCCAGCCCGGCGAATTTCCATTATTTGAACTCCGTGGCCAATACCCATGCGTCAGGCAGAGCATGTTTCACAATCGCGGCCGCTTCATCTCGTGCTGTTATGCTTGTAAATAGCGCGAAACATGTCGCTCCTGAACCCGACATACGGGTTAGTGTCACATCAGGCAGTCGCACCAAAAAATCGAGCAAATTTCCAATTTCAGGCACGAGTGAAACAGCTGCAGTCGTTAAATCGTTGCGTCCGCCAAAAGGTCTTCCACGATCAAGCGCACCCCGATCAACACCGTCCCAAGCCGCAAACACTCGAGCAGTCGAGAGCGGTAGGCCGGGATTGACTAGCAGCAGCGGCGTTCCAGTGAGCGAAGGCACCGAAACTGACGTCAAAGCGTCACCCTTCCCATCACCATATAGTGCCTCGCTTGCGAGACAGGCGGGGACATCGGCTCCCAGTTTTTTTGCAATATCAAACACTTGTGATATATTTTTATCAATACTCCACAAGTTACAGAGCAAGCGAAGTGCCGCTGCCGCATCAGCGGAACCACCCCCAATTCCAGACGCTACCGGCAAATTCTTCTCAAGCAAAAGCGCCGCGCCAGCTGTGATTCCGAAGGCTTTGCGTAACCCCGCCGCCGCGCGCATAACGAGATTATCATGGTTCGTTGATAAGCCTCTGCCAAATGGTCCCGTCACCCGCAGCGACAGCGCATCGCTGGGCGTCAGCGATAGCCGATCCCCGTCAACCGCAAAGGCAAAAAGGCTTTCAAGATCATGATATCCATCGGGGCGCCGCCTGCGGACATGGAGAGCTAGATTGATCTTGGCATAAGCCGTCTCAACCATACAGTCGTTCAACTTCACTTGCGTGTTTCCACAAGTCCATCAGCAATTTTGACGTTGAGGCGATTGATCGCATCAGCATCAACCGCCTGAACCAATGCGGCGCGCCATGTGTAGCGCGCATCAACACGACGCCCGACAACCCAATAGGCATCGCCCAAATGCTCGCTGGTCTCGGAGATTGTCGGATCACTGACTACCGCATTTTCAAGAATAGTGATCGCCTCGGCTGATTGCCCGCGTTTGAAAAATGCCCAGCCAAGCGAGTCCGTAATCGCCGGGTCATTGGGGCGAAGCGCACTTGCTTTGGCAATCAGTTTGGTCGCCTCGTCAAGATTGTCGCCACGTTCGAGCATCGCATAACCCAAATGATTGAGCGCCGAAGCTTGCTCTGGCCCAAGCGCCACTGCACGCTCGAGCGCGGGTTTCGCTCGCGTCCAATCCTTTGCGGCATCAAGCACACCGCCGTAAAGCAGCCACAGCGACCATGACGCATTGCCCCTAGTCGATGTTGTAGCAAGATTTTCACCTTCGATTCTTTTGATTACAACCTCGTATGCGTCTGCCGCTTCACGGTAACGACGCAAACGGGCGTAGCTTTGCCCCAGCAGAAGCTGCTCGTTGATACTTGCATTAGGCGCATTCACGGCAGCCTGCGCAAGCGCAAGCGCCGCGTCATCCCGCCCCGCCTGTTGCAATGTTTCGATACGCAGATCGCGTAGCGCGCCGGCGAATATGCTGGTCGGTTTATTCTGGCTGA
>JBBTEI010000110.1:0-6916 GCA_038042405.1 Pseudomonadota bacterium | reverse complement strand
CGGCCGCCAATATCAGCTTGCCCAACTTGTCGGCAATTTTGTCAAACTCGGCCGGTGTTGCATGTTGGGGTTTTGGAAAACATTCCACAGCACCCAATTCAAAGGCCCGCATGGAAGATTCAGCACCTTTTTTGGTCAGTGTTGACAGCATAATAACTGGCATTGGCTTGCTTGACATGATCTCCTCGAGAAAATCGAGGCCATTCATCCCTGGCATTTCGACATCAAGCGTCAAGATATTGGGCTTGAGTTCGCCAATAAGATCGCGCGCTTCGCTGGCGTCTCGGGCAGCACCAATAACCTGGATGCCACGCGTTCGCTCAAGAACGTCAGAAAAGAGTGCGCGCATTGTGATCGAATCATCGACGACAAGAACTTTGGCGATATCCATTGCGATCCTCACATGTTCGGATGATGAAAAGGAAGCCTATTAGGCCGCTTCGGCGACCTGCTCGTCGATCCGCATTGCAACCGAAAGGCGGTCAAGAGCCAGAACCATGACCATACGATTGTCGATTGCAGCAAGACCGAGAATCAAAGTCGCCGTCTGATCGCCGAGTATATTTGGTGGCGGCTGTAACTCCGCCTCGTCAATGCTTACGATATCGTTGACCGCATCGACGATCAGACCGTGGAGCTTATCATTTACACGAACGACAACGATTACATGTCGGGCCGAGGGGCTGGTATTTCCCCAGCCAAGCAATGCGCGCAAATCGATCACCGGCAAAACGGTGCCGCGCAGATTCACCACCCCGCAAACATAGTCGGGAACGCCGGGCAATGCCGTTGTTGGTGTCCAGGCGCGAATCTCGCGAATTGCCATGATATCGATGCCAAAAGTCTGTTCACCAATTTCAAAGGTTGTAAATTGTGGCATGCTTCTCTTCCTTTTTAATGCGTTACCCGCCGTACTGCGGCGCAAAGCTTTTCAGGGTCAAAAGGTTTGACGATCCAGCCCGTAGCCCCTGCATTTCTGGCACGTGCCTTTTTTTCATCCGAGCTTTCAGTCGTCAAAACCAGAATGGGTAAATCCTGAAAACGATCACATTGGCGAAGCGCCTCGATCAGTTCAAAGCCATCCATTCGTGGCATATTGATATCGGTAATAAGTACGTGCGGCTGATTACTTTCGAGCCATTCGAGCGCGGCCACGCCATCTTCTGCTTGATCAACAATATAACCCTTCTGGGCAAGCGCATTATGCAGCAGCGCGCGCATACTAGGGCTATCGTCAACCGCAAGAATTTTTGTGCCATTCATATACAGCTCCTCTAAATTACTAAAATAAATCCACGTCGCCACCGTCACGTATTGGATTAATATCTCTATTAAATGTTGCAATTTTCATTGCATTACTTACTGGAACATGACTACATTTTATTTGCCCGCTGCGGGCACGCATTTCTATTCTTCTCGCGATAGCATCACCAACATCTTCACGCACAACCATGATTTGATCACAATCGAGAAAATTTCGCGCAAATATTGCGTTTGATTTGCCTATGTCTCCCATCGCTCCACGCATACTGGCACCGCCGTAAATATGTGCGCGCATGGATTTTCGGGTTGCCCCTCGCTTGATCATTCCATTGATCAATTGCTCCATCGCAAAAGCACCATAGCGCTCCAGCGCACTTGGATCGATATCGTGACCCGGGAGCGGTTCGGCGAGAAGAAAATGGTTCATTCCACTGATCATCGCGTAAGGATCATAGAGGCAAACAGCGACGCAACTTCCAAGGACTGTTGTCAGAACGAGACCGTCTTCGCCATTCACCGCAAAGTCGCCTTGGATAACCGTGACACGGCGTTCGCGTCCCGGCGTTGAAAATGCTGTCAGGTCAGATAGTACGGACATCAGTAAAAAATCTTTTCTGCAATATTGTCGATCGCCAATATATGATCGGCTGCACCAATTTCGGCCGCAACGCGCGGCATGCCATAAACTGTCGAAGTCTCACGATCCTGCGCGATAGTGACGCAGCCAGATTGCCGCATCGCCAACAGTCCTTTCGCTCCATCCTCGCCCATGCCGGTTAGGAGCACGCCAACCGCTGCGCCTGAAACAGTTTCGGCAACCGAACCAAAGAGCATGTCAACGCTGGGTCGGTGGCCTGTTTGTGGCGGCACATTGACCAACCGTGCCTTGAGGCGCTCACCGCCGCGCACGACTAGATGACGGCCACTCCCCGGCGCAACGTAAACATGGCCTGATTGGAGGTAGGTGTCACTTTCAGCAGAAATAACCGTGGCCGGACAAAGGCTGTTTAGATTGCGCACAAGCGCTTCTGAAAAAAATCCTGAGATGTGCTGAACGATCATCGTCGGCGGGCAATCGCGCGGCCAGAATGCCAGTACGCGGCTCAACGCTTCAACGCCACCAGTTGACGCGCCGATAGCGATTAGCCGAGTGGCGGGCCGGCTGTTGGTAAAGATTTTACTACCGGCAAGCTGCTTATAACCAAAGCTGCGAACCCCGTGCCTTGCCGCAAGTCTAACCAAATCTGCCAACTGACCATCGCCAGCACCAAATTTCGGTTTTGAATAGCATTCGAATGCACCGAGTTCGAGCGCATGAATCGTGGCATCAGTGCCTTTGGCGGCAAGGCTGGAGACCACAATGACGGGCTTGGGCCGCAGAGTCATAATTTTCTCAAGAAAATCCAAGCCATTCATCCCCGGCATTTCGATGTCGAGTGTGATGACGTCGGGATCAAGCTCGCGAATCATCACGCGTGCTTCGGCGGCATTAGAAGCAGCACCGATCACCTCAATGTCATGCTCGGCTGAAAGCTGTGATGAAATCAGCGCGCGCATGGTTCTGGAATCGTCGACGACAAGCGTTTTTATCGTCATATCATGTGCTTCCGGTAAGTGGATTTTCCGACAATTTCGAATTGGCGCTCGGTATTGCCGAACAGGCGTTCGCTATGTCCGATGTAAAGCAGCCCACCTGGCACAAGGTGTTCAGAAAACCGATCTAACAGCATGGCCTTTGTAGATTCATCAAAGTAGATCATGACATTCCGGCAAAATATTACGTCAAACTGTATCGTTAACGGCCAAGTGCCCAGAAGATTTAGCCGACGAAATCGTACAAGATTTCGAAGCTTTTCATCCATTTTCGCAGTATCACCCTCGGTGTTAACCCACAGCCGACGCAATCGCTCAGGCACGGGTGCGACGGATTGCAGTGGATATTCTGCGAGCTGCGCAGCCACGAGCACATGGTCTGCAAGATCACTCGCTAACAGACGAAAATCGCTGGAAATTATTTTTTGTGCTTCGGCCGCATTCTCGCCCAAAATGGTCATGCCCAATGAATAAACTTCTTCGCCGCTTGAACAACCAGCCGACCAAATCCGGACGGCTTCGCCGCCAAACGCGCGACGAAGCAAATGAGGCCGCACTTCATTTTCAAAATGCTTAAAATGATGTTCTTCGCGGAAAAAATAGGTGTGATTTGTCGTCAATAGCGCAACAGCGGCTCGCCGCTCTTCGGCATCATTTTCGATAAGATTTATATAGTCTTCAAATCGACTGAGGTTTCGCACCCGCAATCGCCGCGTGAGGCGCGAATAAACGAGCATCGCCTTGCGCTCCGACAGCACATTGCCAGACTCGCTATAAATCAGCGCAGAAATTGCATCAAAGTCCCCTCGGTTATAGATAAAATCGAAATTCCCCTCAAATGGGCAGGTTGCGATGGCGAACGTCATGTTCAGGCGGCTTCACTGAGAGCGACAACGGAACCGACATCACCCTTGGACAAAGCTTCGACATCGACGATCAGGGCAATTCGGCCATCGCCCAAAATGGTCGCACCAGCGACACCTGGAACCGATTTATAGTTGGTTTCGATACTTTTAATGACAACCTGACGCTGATCACAGATTGTATCGACCATCAAGACCGTTTGGCCCATTGCTTCGGTTTCTACGACAATCATGACGCTATCAGCCGCGCCCATTCTCTCGCCTTTGATATTAAGTGCCTTAGCGACCTGCATGACGGGCAGAAAGTTTCCGCGAACATTGAGCATATAACACCCGGGGCTCATCTGGACGATATCGGAGCGTTCCGGTTTCAAACTCTCGACAATATGGGTCAGTGGCAGGATCAATGTCTCGGATCCCACACGCACGATCATACCATCGGCAATGGCCAAAGTGAGCGGCAGCGTGAGCGAGAATGTTGCACCTTCGCCCGGGCGCGAATTGATACTTACGCGCCCGCCAAGTGCATGGATGTTTTGCTTGACGACATCCATACCAACACCACGCCCTGAAATTGACGAAACTTCTTGCGCAGTCGAGAATCCAGCTGCGAAGACAAGATTATCAATTTCCTCATTGGATATCCGCGTGTCCGCAGCGACGATGCCGCGCTCGATGGCTTTGGCGAGAACACGCTCTCGGTTAATACCGCGCCCATCATCCGAAACTGTGATCAATATCCGGCCACCGCGATGTTCCGCAGACAAGCGCACCACGCCTTCTGGCGGTTTGCCCGCCGCGATACGTTCCTCGGTCGTTTCAAGACCGTGATCAATTGCGTTACGTATAAGATGCGTCAGCGGTTCGCCGATGCGCTCGATAACGGTCTTGTCGAGCTCGGTCGCCTCACCAAAGACGTCTAGCTTAACCCTCTTGCCCGTCTGCGCTTCCAATTCGCGCACGATACGCGGGACACGGCTGAACACCGAGCGTATCGGCTGCGCCCGCAAAGCCATTGCACAATCTTGCAATTCACGGGTGAGATACTCGAATTGCGACATTTCGTCTTCGGTAACCACCCCCGCGCCTGCAAGGCGTTGGGCGAGCATAGACTGCGTGATCACAAGCTCACCCACTGAATCAACCAGCCTATCAAGCTTGTCCAACTCGACGCGGATTGTCTGGCTACCAGGAGCAACCGGGGTGGATTGGAACGGCGGTGGAGGCGGTGGAAGCTCAGCAACTACGGGCGTGCGTAGCGCTTTCTGCGCCGCCTTTATAGCAACGGGAGGCAGTGCCGAAACCGGAGCAACAGCAGACGTCTCCGCAACCGTTTTTAGCAGTTGCTCTTTTATGTCAGTAGTTAGCATCGTTTCGATCCGGACCGTACAAGCGTCCCCGGAAAAATCGAAAATTTCCTCAATCGCGGCCCGGTCCGTCGAGGCCGGGACTTGCAACGTCCAGGCAAGGATCGCATCGGTGGCATCAAATTGATCGAGATCGGGCGTAGCAGAAATATAAAGCTCTATTACCTTGCCACCGAGCGCAACCAGTTCGCGTAGCAGGAGCAACGGCTCTCCCCCGTTGGCAAGTGCCTTGGCAGTCGGCTGAACGAACACTTTCCAATCTGGCAGCGCGGTTTCGCCCGGACTGTCAAGCTCCGCGAGCAACGAGTCGAAATCGAAATCGTCTCGCGGCGACGTCGGTTCAATGCTCGTTGTTACCTTGCCACCACCGGATTCAACACCCTCATCACTCGCTTCGAGAATGTTGGCGACCGCTTCCAGCTCGTCTGAAATCACCTTGTCATTTGGTGTCGGCGCTTCGCCCTTTACGGCTGTCACATGATCGGCCAGCGTATCAAAAGCACGCATCATGATGGCGAGCAGCTTATCATCGGCAGCCCGGTCGCCATCTCTAACCTGCTGCAACACCGTTTCAAATTTGTGCGTAAAGGCTTGCAGTTCTGTAAAGCCGAATGCCCCGGCACCGCCTTTAATCGAGTGAACAGCACGGAAAATACTGTTTGTGGTTTCAGTATCGCCTTCACCACTTTGCATGGCCATCAAGCCCGTTTCGGCAACCGACAAGCCCTCATCGCATTCCAGTAGAAAGATATTCTGGATTTCATCATTTGTCATCGTCTGAGGCCTCAAGATCGATGTGATCGACCGCTTTCGTCATCTTCAACGCTGTCAGCAAAATTTGACTGGGATTTTTGACTTTGACCACTGCCCCGCGATGCGCCGCAGTAACAGCCGCACTCACCAGAAGCTGGATCCCGACCTGACCGATTTTCGCGATCCTATTCCCGTCAAGCTCGACATGTGAACGTTGCGTAATTGCATCCGAAATCTCCGAAGCAAGGCTCTGTGCCGCTTCTCGATCCAATATGGCTGGCAATATTATCGTGGTCATGGCCGATCCATCCTTCGCTGGCGTTTTCAGAATTCGCTCCAGTCATCCTCGGACGCTACGGCTTTAAGCGCGAGGTTGCCTTGAACTACAGGACGTACCGATCGCACAGTGCGCCGTGGAGGTTGCGCCTTGCTAACGACCGCTTGCGGCTTTGCCACTACAGAGCCGACGACTTCGCCAGTTTTGAAACGCGCAACCAGCTCGCCAAGATGCTCGGCTTCGGCGGCAAGAGTTCGCGCAGCAGCTGTGCTTTGCTCAACCATTGCCCCATTTTGCTGCGTCATTTTATCCATTTCGCCAACCGCAACATTGACTTGCTGCAAACTGGATGCCTGAACTTCGGACGAGATCGAGATTTCGGTTATCATTCCGTTGACCGAGGCGATCATCGTGATAATTTTCTCAAGCATATCGCCGGCCTGCCCGACAAGGCGAACACCATTTTCGACTTGCTTGGTCGACTCCGTGATAAGACCTTTAATATCTTTAGCAGCCTCCGCACTTCGCTGGGCAAGCGCCCGAACTTCGTTCGCGACAACGGCGAATCCCTTGCCCGCGTCGCCAGCGCGGATGAGCTCCGGGAGAAACACATCGCCGCAGTCGAAGGCCGTGCCGATCTGGTCCATTGCAGGCTGGATGGCGTTTTTGATCAACGCCATCGGGTCAACGCCGGCTCCTAGCGCGCGTTGGGCGGCCTCATCGGCGAGGGCTTCTTCGCCTTCGACAACGGCCTTTTCCAATTCCTTGATAAGCGTGGAATGATCCATGAGCGACTCCTT
>JBBTEI010000109.1:0-20490 GCA_038042405.1 Pseudomonadota bacterium | reverse complement strand
ACAAGCATCACCGCCGTCAGCGTATCAACGCGCAGGCTCCAATCGACCACCATATCGCCCGACCGGATGAAATCGAGCACGGGCACAACTTCGGCCCCGGCACTGCCACTGAGATAGGATATGAAAATCGGCCAGCTCAGCGCACATGACGTAAACAGTGCGCCCGTCGTCACGATTTTTGCGGCAGTATTGCCAATCATCCGGTTGCCAAAGCCAGCGACAATAGCGGCGAGCAGCGGCAGGAAAACGATGAGTGTAATGGACTCCACGATCAACTCACCCCTTCATCCGGTTGACATCGTCAACCGCGATTGTCCCGCGCCCACGGAAATAAATCACCAATATGGCCAGCCCAATCGCCGCCTCACCCGCAGCAACCGTCAGAACGAACATCGCAAACACTTGTCCCACAAGATCACCGAGAAACGCGCTAAATGCGACAAGGTTGATATTGACGCTAAGCAGAATCAGCTCAATCGCCATCAGGATAATGATGATATTCTTGCGATTGATAAAGATGCCAAGCACGCCGAGCACGAACAGAACCGCGCTGACTGCGAGATAATGGTTGAGCGTGATCATAGTTCGACCCCTGCGCCGACGGGTTGATTGACATTGCGCGTCGCATCCTCTGGACGGCGGCGGACTTGATCACCCACATTTTGGAGCCGCAATCCGCCGCGTTCACGGTGGGTGAGGACAACCGCACCGATCAAAGCGACGAGCAATACAAGCCCGGCAGCCTCAAAAATATAAATATAACGACTGTATAACAGGGCACCAATCGCCGTGGTGTTCGATGCGCCGTCAACTATCGGCGCAACCCGCTGCGAGAGCGCGATTGGCCCCACACTGCGCGCGCCCTCCGCAATAATGATTTCAGCCGCGAGCACGACAGCAATCACCGCGCCAAACGCGCCGTAGCGCGCGAAACCGCTGCGCATTTCTGCAAAATCAATATCGAGCATCATCACAACGAACAGAAACAGCACCGCAACCGCTCCGACATAAACGATCACCAGCAGCATCGCGATAAATTCAGCGCCGATCAGCAGCATCAGCCCCGCCGCATTAAAAAACGCAACGATCAACCAGAGGACGCTGTGGACGGGATTGCGCGAAAAAATCGTCAGGACGCCCGAAAGGATGACGAGGCTGGCGAACAGATAAAAAGCGAGGATTTGAATCATATAGTGCGCGCCCTACCGATACGGCGCATCGGCGGCAAGGTTCGCGGCTATCACGCGTTCCCATTTGTCGCCATTGTCGAGGAGCTTGCTCTTATCATACAGCAATTCTTCACGCGTTTCAGTCGCATATTCGAAGTTTGGCCCCTCAACGATGGCATCAACCGGGCACGCCTCGGCGCAGAAGCCGCAGAAAATGCACTTGGTCATATCAATGTCATAGCGCGTGGTGCGGCGCGATCCATCATCACGCGGTTCGGCCTCAATCGTGATTGCCTGCGCGGGGCAGACCGCCTCACACAGCTTGCACGCGATGCAGCGTTCCTCGCCATTGGGATAACGGCGCAGCGCATGTTCACCACGGAAACGCGGGCTGAGCGGGTTTTTCTCGAACGGATAGTTGATCGTCGCCTTCGCCTTGAAAAGATATTTCAAGGTGAGCGCGTGGGCTTTGACGAACTCCCAGAGGGTGAAGGATTTGATGAGGTGGGTGATCTGGCTCATTTTTTTGGCTTTCGAATTGAGCAAGTTCCATCTGCGTAAGCATGAAAAGGCTCACGCGTATCTTTGGAAAAATCACCTCCCATCGCGGTGGGAAGCAACGATATGCGAGCTGAACCATTCGGTCGCGCGACCAGATTAACAATCGACATGCAAGATGTTTCAGTCAATAAACATGGCCCGGCGGCGTAGGTTGTGAAAGCATATGCCTGCTTGCCGGTGGCAAGCACAGGAAATTTGCCTGCCATGCTTAAGGGATCGCTTGGCCAGACTATCTCAGCATCCAGACTACCACCTTTTTCGGCAGTCAAAGTGATTTCGAACTTCCATGCATAGCCGCGTGCCGGATTCAAGTTTACAGTCCGCAAAATAGCTTTTTCATCTTCACGATAGGACGATTTAACTGGTTCGACATCACAATCAAAAACCATAACACTGGCCGCAGCCGCAAGAATCATCGTGCTAATCACAAACCGCCTCCATACCTCGTCAGCATCAAATACCCGCTCACCAGAAACACCCAGAAAAGCGAGATTGGCAGGAACACTTTCCAGCCAAGCCGCATCAGTTGATCATAGCGGTAGCGTGGGACGGTCGCCTTGATCCACGCGAAAATGAAGAAGAAGACCAGCATCTTGGCAAACAACCAGATGATCCCCGGCACATGATAGAGCGGTGCCCAATCAATCGGCGGGAGATAGCCGCCCCAGAACAGGATCGCGTTGAGCGCGGTCATCAGGATGACATTGGCATATTCGCCGAGCCAGTAAAGCGCGAACGCCATCGACGAATATTCGGTCTGATAGCCCGCGACAAGCTCACTCTCGGCCTCGGTCAGATCGAACGGCGCGCGCGCGGTTTCGGCAAGGCTTGAGATCATGAACATTACCGCCATCGGGAAAAACAGCGGATTAAAGCCAAACCCGTTGGTGATCCACAGGTGGCTGCGCTGCGCCTCGACAATCCCAGTCATGTTGAACGTGCCCGCCCACAGCACCACAGAGATCAGGATGAAGCCAATGCTCACCTCATAACTCACCATTTGCGCGGCGGCACGCAGGGCCGAATAAAAGGGATATTTCGAATTTGACGCCCAGCCCGCGATAATCACGCCGTAAACGCCAAGCGAGCTTGCCGCGAGAATATAAAGCAGCCCGACGTTGATATCGGCGAGCATCATCCCCGGCCCGAACGGCACCACCGCCCACACGATCAGCGCGACCGTGAAGGTGATGATCGGCGCGATCAGAAACAGCCCGCGATTGGCCGCACTCGGGATGATGGTTTCCTGCAAGAAGACCTTGAGTCCATCGGCAAAGCTTTGCAATACGCCGAGCGGCCCGACGACATTTGGCCCGCGCCGCAGCGCAAACGCCGCCCACAGCTTCCGCTCGGCATAAATAATCATCGCGACCGCCAGCATCAACGGCAATGCGATCAGCAGGATCAGGATCGTATTGGCGACGAACCAGCCGCCATATTCTCCGAGGAATGTGGTTTGGAACCAGGCCGTCATTCCGCCGCCTCCAGAAATTCTTCGCCGTGGACGAGTTCGCTTGAACAGCGCTGCATCGTCGGCGAGGCGCGGCAGATGGCATTGGTCAGGTAGAAATCCTTGATCGGGTAATCGGCGACTTCGCCAGTCGGCTTATCGGGGAGTGACGGGGGATTCCATTCATAGCCTGCAAGGCCTTCGGCACCGAGCGCCGGAACCGCTTGTGCCATCACGGCGCGCAACTGATCGAGGTTATCGAAGGGCAGTTTTTTGCCCATGACATCGGAAAGGGCGCGGAAAATCGACCAATCCTCGCGCGCGTCACCGGGCGGGAATATTGCACGCTCGCCACGTTGCACCCGGCCTTCAAGGTTCACATAGGTGCCCGATTTTTCGGTATAAGCAGCGCCCGGCAGGATCACATCGGCGGCCCTGGCCCCGGCATCACCGTGATGCCCGACATAGACTTTGAAGCTGCCCGCAAACAGGGTGTAATCCACCTCGTCAGCGCCGAGGAAGAAGGCCAGCTTGGGCTTTTTCGCCGCAATCGCTTTAATTCCGCCATCATGCGCATAGCCGAGCATCAGCCCGCCCATCCTGCTGGCCGCAAAATGGAGGACGTTGAAACCGTTCCAGCCTTCACGCACCAGAGCGTGCTTTTTCGCGAACGCCAGTGCGGCTCCGTGCGCCCCTTCATACCGCAGCGCGCCGCCGCCGACGATGATCGCGGGGCGCTCCGCCGATTTGAAGGCATCGGCAACATGCTTGGGTAGCTTGGCAATCAAGCCGAGATCGCTGCCCAGAAATTCGGCGTTGTAGGTGAGATCCGTCACCGGCCCGATCGCAAAAACCTTCGCGCGGTGCTTGCGCACGGCCTTTTGAATACGGGTGTTGACGAGCGGGGCTTCGCGGCGAAGATCACTGCCGACGAGCAGAATAACATCGGCGGTTTCAATCCCGGCGATTGTGGTGTTGAAATTGACCGCGCTGAGCGAGGACACATCATAGGCAAGCCCGGTTTGCCGCCCTTCAAGCATTGTGCCGCCAAGTACCGTCGCGAGCTCGCGTGCGGCAAACATCGTTTCGCAGTCAACCTGATCACCCGAAAGCACCGCAACCGAACCGCCTGCATCAACCGCCGCAATCGCGGCAAATGCTTCGGCCCAAGTGACCGCTTCAAGCTTGCCGCCGCGCCGCATATAAGGCTTATCAAGGCGGCGGTGGGTGAGGCCGTCAACCGCGTGGCGCGTTTTGTCGCTCGCCCATTCTTCATTCACATCTTCGTTGATCCGGGGCAACGCGCGCAGCACCGCGCGACCGCGACTATCAAGCCGGATGTTGGTGCCAACCGCATCCATCACGTCTATGCTTGCGGTTTTGGTCAGTTCCCACGGCCGCGCTTCAAAGGCATAGGGTTTGGACGTCAACGCGCCGACGGGGCACAGATCAACGACATTGCCGCTCAGCTCACTCGTCACCGCGCGTTCGAGATAGCTGGTGATCTGCATATTTTCACCGCGACCAATCGCGCCGATTTCCTCGATCCCCGCAACTTCCTCGGCAAAGCGAATGCAGCGCGTGCACTGGATGCAGCGCGTCATCACCGTCTTGACGATTGGCCCCATATATTTTTCAGTCACCGCGCGTTTATTCTCGGGGTAACGCGACGAACCGCGTCCATAAGCAACCGACTGATCCTGCAAATCGCATTCACCGCCCTGATCACAAATCGGGCAATCGAGCGGGTGATTGATCAGGAGGAATTCCATCACGCCCTCACGCGCCTTCTTCACCATCGGCGAATTGGTCTTGATGATCTGCCCCTCGGCAGCAGGCAGCGCACAGCTTGCCTGAGGCTTGGGTGGCCCGGGGGAGACCTCGACAAGGCACATCCGGCAATTGCCCGCGATGCTGAGCCGCTCATGATAGCAAAAACGCGGGATTTCCTTGCCCGCAAGCTCGCACGCCTGAAGCACAGTCGCGCCAGCGGGAACTTCGATTTCGAGGCCATCTACGGTGAGTTTCGTCATAGGAAATAACTCCGGGCCGCGCTGTCGGAGCTGGCAACACTGTGATCATTCTCAACCCACGAACCCGCCTCTTCGCGAGCGACATAGGCTTCATTCTTCCAGTTGTTCCCTGGACCAGAACGGCGTTTTTTCCACAACACGCTAAAGCCTTTCACAACAGTGAAACTCATGACAAGTGCTGCGACAATTACCAAATACCAATTCACGCCGCCGCCTCCATCACTTCACCCCTGCCCCGCTCTTGCTCGCCATCGAGAGGCGGTAGAGTCCCTCGGCAAGTGCGCCTTTAAGAATTAGCTTGGTGAAGCGGATTTGGTTGCCCTGCGCAATGCACGGGCCGAGCTTCGGCGCCAAAGCTTGAATAGCAGCGGTTTCTACCGATGAACCAGCCACCGACCCAACAAGCACCCGCACATTGACGCCATCCGCGCGTGAAACGCATTCAGCAAAACTCTCCATCGCGATGGAGGAGCGTGCTTCTTCAGAATAGGGTGCCGGATAGCGATCCCGATAACCGGTTTCAAATGCAGGATCAAACATGACCGGGCCATCAAGCTTAAACTCGCGCATGTATAAAGCGCGGAACAATCCGCCGCGAAACAGCCCGTTGGTTACATTAAGGTCACCACCACTTAAACAATCGTCATAGCCAGAACTAATCGAATCCATCTGCTTGGCATATTCGGGGACATCAATCCGCATATCGACCATCTTGATTACGCGGCCATAGGCGCGCTCCATCACGCATGTCGAAAAAATCTCAAGCGTCTTGCGCACGGCATCCTTGTCGCGGCTGTCGATTTGCGCCGGTTTGCGCGTGATGAGTGAGCCGGTTTCCTGTGCGGAAGCCATTGAACCGGCGATAAGCACCGCAACAGCGGCACCAATATTCAACCACCGTTTCATTCCGCCGCCTCCAGCATTTCGCCGCCCTTGGCTTCGTGAATCCGCCGTTCCATTTCTGGCCGGAAATGCTTGATCAGCCCCTGGATCGGCCACGCCGCCGCATCGCCGAGCGCACAGATCGTGTGGCCTTCGACTTGCTTGGTGACCTGATACAGCGTGTCAATTTCGGACACATCAGCGTCGCCGGTGCGCATCCGCTCCATCACGCGCCACATCCAGCCGGTGCCTTCGCGGCAAGGCGTGCACTGGCCGCAGCTTTCATGTTTGTAGAAATAGGACAGCCGCGAAATGGCGCGGACAATATCAGTCGATTTATCCATGACGATCACTGCGGCTGTACCAAGCCCCGAGCCGAGCGCTTTCAGCCCGTCAAAATCCATCGGCGCATCCATAATCTCGTGCGCGGGGACGAGCGGCACCGATGATCCGCCGGGGATCACCGCGAGAAGATTATCCCAGCCGCCGCGAATACCGCCGCAATGCTTTTCGATCAGCTCCCTGAACGGGATGCTCATCGCCTCTTCAACGGTGCAAGGCGTGTTCACATGGCCCGAAATCTGGAACAGCTTGGTGCCGGCATTGCCTTCACGGCCAAAACTTTTGAACCATTCAGGGCTGCGGCGCAGAATCGTTGGCGCGACGGCGATGCTTTCAACATTATTGACCGTCGTGGGGCAGCCATAAAGGCCTGCGCCTGCGGGAAACGGTGGTTTCAGGCGCGGCTGGCCCTTTTTGCCCTCAAGGCTTTCAAGCATTGCGGTTTCTTCGCCGCAGATATAGGCGCCCGCCCCACGGTGAACGAACACATCGAAATCATAGCCTGATTTGCAGGCGTTTCTGCCGATCAGCCCCGCCGCATAGGCCTCCGCAACGGCGGCTTCGAGCACTTTGGCTTCATAGATGAACTCACCGCGAATATAGATATAGGCCGCACGCGCGCGCATCGCATAGCCCGCGATGAGCGCACCTTCGATCAGCTTGTGCGGATCATGCCGGATAATTTCGCGATCTTTGCAAGAGCCGGGTTCGGACTCATCGGCGTTGATCACAAGGAAATTGGGGCGGTTGTCGGTCGGTGCCTTGGGCATGAAGCTCCACTTCATCCCCGTCGGGAAGCCCGCGCCGCCGCGCCCGCGCAAGCCCGAAGCCTTGATCGCGTCAATAATCGCGTCTTGCCCGGCCTCCATCAGCTTCTTGGTATCCGCCCAATCGCCGCGCTTTATGGCAGCGGCCAGATTGAAGGGCTGGAAACCGTAGAGGTTGGTAAAAATGCGGTCTTGATCCTGGAGGCTCACTTCACAAACTCCACCAATGTCGTCGGGCCGCCTTCGGGACAGCTTGTCTGGCGATCGACTTGCGGGCCGATTTTTACCGGCTTGTCAGTTGCCAACGCCTCAAGGATCGCGGCCATGCTGTCGTAAGTCAGATCTTCGAAATTATCATCGTTGATCTGCACCATCGGCGCGTTGGTGCACGCCCCGAGGCATTCAACCTCGGTCAGTGTGAACAGCCCGTCAGGCGTTGTCCCGCCTTTGACCAGCCCGCGATTTTTGCACGCGGCAAGGACATCATCGGAGCCGCGCAACAGGCACGGCGTCGTGCCGCACACCTGCACATGATAACGGCCAACCGGCGCGAGATTATACATCGTGTAAAAACTCGCGACCTCATAGGCGCGCATATAGGGCATCCCGAGCTGTGCCGCGACATATTCGATCACTGGCACGGGCAGCCAGCCCTGCGTTTTCGTCTCGTCGCCGACCTGACGTTGGGCAAGATCAAGCAGCGCCATCACGGCAGACTGCTGACGCCCGGTAGGATAACGCGCGATGTACATCGCGGCGGTTTTGGCGTTGGCGGGCGTCCAAGCGAAGGCGCCCCAACGGCTGCGGGTTTCGGCTTCGTTGGGGAGTTGCACTGCGTCAGCCATCTAAATCACTCTTATTGCGCGTATCGAACCGCGCTTCGCCAATTTCGTCGGCATGTTCAGCAAAATACCGATTCAACCGGAAACCCGCGATTACCAGCCCGATCAATAAAACTGCCAAAAACATGTTCCAAGCGGTTTGGCCTGAAACGAAAAACTCCCTGGACATCAGGGCTGCAATGATAATGAGGACAGTTGCTCCCCCGCCCATGGCCCATCGCCGCTCTTGCTCAGGCGTCCTCACCGGTCACACTCCCCGAACACAATATCAAGCGCGCCAAGAATCGCGGTCGTATCTGCCAGCATGTGCCCGCGTGTCATGAAATCCATTGCCTGCAAATGCGAAAAAGCGGTCGGGCGGATTTTGCAGCGGTAGGGTTTATTCGTCCCATCGCTCACCAAATAAACGCCGAATTCGCCCTTGGGGCTTTCGGTCGCGACATAGACGCTGCCCGCAGGCACCTTGAAGCCTTCGGTGTAGAGCTTGAAATGGTGGATCAGCGCCTCCATTGAGCTTTTCATCTCGGCGCGTTTGGGCGGAACAATCTTGCGGTCATCGCTCGCAATCGGCCCTTCGGGCATATCGCGCAGGCACTGCTTCATGATCCGCATTGACTGGCGCACTTCCTCGACGCGCACCATGAAGCGATCATAGCAATCGCCCTTGGTGCCCACAGGCACGTCAAATTCCATCAGGCCATATACGTCATAGGGCTGCGACTTGCGCAGATCCCAAGGGATACCTGCTGCGCGGATCATGGGGCCGGAAAAGCCCCATTTTACAGCGTCTTCCTTGCTGACAATCCCGATATCGACATTGCGCTGTTTGAAGATGCGGTTATCCACCACGAGCTTGAGCGCTTCCTCAAACAGGCGCGGCATCCGGTCATCAAGCCAATCGCCAATATCGGCAAGCAGCCGCAGCGGCACATCCTGATGCAGCCCGCCGGGGCGGAACAGCGCGCAGTGCATCCGTGCGCCACTCGCGCGTTCAAAGAAATTGAGGCAATCCTCGCGCGCTTCATACATCCACAGCGGCGGCGTCATCGCACCGACATCCATGATGTGATGGGCAAGGTTCAGCACATGGTTTGAAATGCGGGTCAATTCGGCGAAAAACACCCGCAGATATTGCGCACGGAGCGGCACTTGCAAATCAAGCAGCTTCTCGATCGCGAGCACATAGCTATATTCCATTGCAAGCGGCGAGGCATAATCGAGCCGATCAAAATAGGGCAGCGCCTGCAAGTAGGTCTTATGCTCAATCAGCTTCTCTGTGCCCCGGTGGAGCAGGCCGATATGCGGATCAAGCCGCTCAACAATCTCACCGTCAAGCTCCATCACAAGGCGGAGAACGCCGTGCGCGCTTGGATGCTGCGGGCCGAAGTTGATCGTGTAATTCTCGATCACCTGATCGCCGGTGGTGGGCGCGATTTCCTTGGTAAGGCTCATTTTTGCGCGCCTTTCTCATCGCCGGGAAGAATATAGTCAGCCCCTTCCCACGGGCTCATGAAATCAAATGAGCGAAAATCCTGCGCAAGCGTGACAGGCTCATACATCACCCGCTTATGCTCTTCAGAATAGCGCAGCTCGACATAGCCAGTCAGCGGAAAATCCTTGCGCTGCGGATGGCCAGTGAAGCCATAGTCAGTCAGGATGCGGCGGAGATCGGTATTACCTTCAAAAAGCACGCCGTACATATCAAACACTTCGCGTTCGAGCCAGCCTGCGACCGGCCAGATGCCCGTCACACTCGGCACCGGCTGATCCTCATTGGTTTCAACATGTACGCGAATACGATTGTTTTTGGTTAAACTTAGCAAGCAATAGACGATTTCAAAGCGCGGATCGCGATCGGGCCAATCAACGCCTGCAATTTCCATCAACTGCTGGTAATCGCATGTGTCGCGGAGTTGCATCATGCAATCAAGCAGTTCACCGCGCTTCACATGCACCACGATTTCGCCATTGGCGTGATCAAGCGCAAGCATATCCTTGCCGAGCGCCTTCGTAATCGCTTCAACCTCACCCGCATCGGCGGCATATCTGGGGGCAGAATGGCTCACCGTTCGACCGTTCCGACGCGGCGGATTTTGCGCTGCAACTGCATGATCCCGTAAAGCAGCGCCTCGGCGGTCGGCGGACAACCGGGGATATAGATGTCAACGGGGACGATCCGGTCACACCCGCGCACAACGCTGTAGCTATAGTGATAATAGCCGCCGCCATTGGCGCAACTGCCCATCGAGATCACATATTTGGGATTGCTCATCTGGTCATAGAGCTTGCGCAGTGCGGGTGCCATCTTGTTGCACAGCGTGCCCGCAACGATCATCACGTCGGACTGGCGCGGACTGGCGCGCGGGGCGATACCGAAGCGTTCAAAATCATAACGCGGCATATAACCGTGGATCATCTCGACCCCGCAGCAAGCGAGCCCGAATGTCAGCGGCCAGAGCGAACCTGTGCGCGCCCATTGGAGCAGCTCCTCGGTTGAGGACATGACGACGCCTTTGTTTGAAATCTCGTCATTGAGGCCGTTAAAAAAGCTCGCGTCGGGCAAAACCTGCGCGTCAGCGATGGCAGGTTTTACTCCCATTCGAGCGCTCCCTTTTTCCAGACATAGATATAGCCGATCACCAGTTCAGCGAGGAAAATCATCATCGCGCTCCAGCCGGCCCAGCCGATTTCACCAAGGCTGACCGCCCAGGGAAACAGGAACGCGGCTTCCAGATCAAAAATGATGAAGAGAATCGCGACGAGATAGAAGCGCACATCAAATTGCGCACGACTGCCCTCAAATGCCGGAAAGCCACACTCATATTCAGCGAGTTTTTCGGGCGTGGGTTTGTGCGTACCCGTTAACCGCGAAACTGCCATCGGCGCGAAGACAAACAGGCTAGATAGAATCAGCGCGATCCCGATAAACAGCAGGATGGGCAAATATCCGGCAGCAGATGCGGCCATGGTGACGCGACTCCCTCAGCAGAGGCAGAACGCCCCAATTCCAACCGCGCTTTAGGACAGCATCCCTCGCTTCGCAAGGCTAGAACCGCGCTTTTTAGCGCCGCTATGCCACGGTATTTAGCGCAAAGCCCCCGCAACCAGTTTATGCAATTTGGAATGGAGCACGTCATTGCCTGCAAGAAACTCGCTCCGCTCCATCGCGCGGTCACCGCCGCGAAAATCGGTCACAAAGCCCCCGGCTTCACGCACGAGCAATATTCCCGCCGCCACGTCCCACGGCGCAAGATCAGCCTCCCAAAATCCATCAAACCGTCCTGCTGCAAGCCAGGCCAGATCAAGCGAAGCCGCGCCAAACCGGCGAATTCCCGCCACTTCGGGGGCAACTGCACCGAAAATACGGCTCCACTGGGCAAAATTACCATGGCCCATGAACGGAATCCCTGTCGCGATCAGCGCCTCGGATAAATCCCGCCGCGCCGACACGCGCAAGCGCTGGCTTTGCACCCAGGCACCCCGGCCCTTTTCGGCCCAGAAGCTTTCATCGGTCAGCGGTTGATACACGAGTGCCGAGGTGATCTCGGTGCCACCGCCTGCAAGGGGGGTTTCCACCGCGATTGAAATCGCGAAATGGGGGATGCCGTGGAGGAAATTCGAGGTGCCATCGAGTGGATCGATAATCCAACGCGGCTTGCCCGGATCACCCTCAATTTCGCCGCCCTCTTCCATCAGGAACCCCCAATCGGGGCGGGCATGGCCAAGCTCTTCATAAAGCGTACGTTCGGACGCCTGATCGGCTTTGGTCACGAAATCGGCCGGGCCTTTACGGCTGACCTGCAAATGCGTGACCTCGTTAAAATCACGCCGCAGCTTGCTGCCTGCCTTGCGCGCAGCACGGTCCATAACGGTGAGAAGGCCTGAGTGGGATACCATCAGATTTAATCCGCCCGTTTCACATATTCCTGCGCGTACACATCAACCACAATCCGCGTGCCCGCGCCAATATGCGGCGGCACCATGATGCGGACGCCGTTTTCGAGAACCGCCGGCTTATAGGATGACGAAGCTGTCTGCCCTTTCACCACAGCGTCAGCCTCAACAATCAGCGCTTCGATGGTGTCGGGCAATTGCACCGAAATCGGCCGTTCTTCCCAAAGCTCCATCACCACATCCATCCCATCCTGAAGGAAGGCCGCCGCATCGCCGAGGATGCCCGCATCAAGCGTGGTTTGTTCATATGTCACCTTGTCCATAAAGGTCAGTGTATCGCCTTCGGCAAAGAGGAACTGGAAATCGGTGGTTTCAAGCCGAACCTTTTCAAGCGTTTCGGCTGAACGGAAACGGACGTTATTCTTACGCCCATCAATCAGGTTTTTCATTTCGACCTGCATATACGCGCCGCCCTTGCCGGGCTGGGTATGCTGAATCTTGACCGCGCGCCAAATGCCGCCTTCATATTCAATGATGTTGCCGGGACGAATTTCGACCGCGTTGATTTTCATGAGTGCCAACCTGATTTGAGATGGAAAGAGCCGGAGGAGCGTCTAGCGCCCGAATCCCGCCGGGGCAAGCAATCGCGGTTCCGGCAGGCCGAGCTAATCATATTAAAAATGCAAAACATGTCGAATCAGTTCAATTTTCTACCAAACATGCAATCCCGCGATGATCTGTGGGTGCATCATACTGTCATAGAAAGCCGCAATAACGCGGCTATGACAAAGAGAGACTCGGAAACAAACATGGTTGAGTTAAGAGAACGTCCAGCAACGCAAGCGGCCCCGGCCCGGCGCATGACGCCTGCAGTGGGCTGTTTTGGCTACATCCACCGCAAGCCCCGGCCCGATCCCGCACCCGCCCCGTGCGACATAAGTGATCCAAGCATTTTCGCCGCGCTGTTTTCAACCCCGTTCTGAAATCAGGGTAAGACTGCTGCAAATTTTGCGATTGCGGCGTCTGCACCGCCAGGATCATTCCATACCGCCGCACTTACAGCGATAAAATCAGCACCGGCCTCGATCAGAGGCCGCGCGTTGGCAGGCGTGATCCCGCCAATCGCTACGCACGGCGTGCCAAACAATGTGATCCACCACGACAGGATCGACGGCTCCGCAAGATAGCAAACTTCTTTGGTTTGTGTGGGGTAAAATGCGCCGAACGCAACATAATCTGCCCCGGCTTCGCCTGCCTCCATCGCCAGATGGCGATCATTGTGGCACGTAACCCCGATCTGTGCATCGCGGCCAAGCAGCGTGCGCGCCGCACGGGGATCGCCGTCACCCTGACCAAGATGAACGCCGTCCGCGCCAAGCCGTTTGGCAAGCATCATGCTGTCATTGATGATAAAAGCGGTTTCATAATCAGCGCAGATACGCTGCAAAGGCTCCGCCGCGCGTGCGACTATATCGTCATCGAGCCCTTTGAGGCGAAGCTGAAACGCCGCAACGCCGCCAGCCGAAAGCGCAGATTTGAGCGCGTCACCGAATATAACATCAATCGCGGGCGGCGAAATCAGGTAAAGCTGGCAAGGCGGACGCTTTTCGCGTTCGAACCGCTCGGCAAAATCAGCCCCGAGTGGGGGCAAATCCGCTTCTTGTAACGGAAGCGGATCGTTACTCATGCTTCCTCGCCCTTGTAAATCCGCACAAGCTTATCAAGCATGGCAAGCGCCTCATCGCGTGGGCGCTGGAATGTGTTGCGGCCGATGATCGAGCCATTGCCACCGCCGTCACGAATGTCGCGTGCATCCTGATAGACTGCATCGGCACCCTTGGCGGCACCACCCGAGAATACAACAAGCCGCCGTCCGTTAAAGCAGCTTTTAACCACATGGGATACACGCTTTGCCTGAGTGGTCGCGTCGAAGCCCTCATATGCCTTTTGCGCATCTTTCTGTTCGATGTGATCGCTTGGCAATTTCACCTTAATGATATGTGCGCCGAGTAGTGCCGCCATGTGCGCGGCATAAGCGCCGACATCAAGCGCCAGCTCGCCCGCTTTTGAAAGCGTGCCGCCGCGTGGATAAGACCACAGCACCGTCGCAAGGCCGACCGATTTCGCCTCAAGCGCCAGTTCACGGAATTCTTCCATCATGTCGAACACATCGTCGGCACCGGGATAAATTGTGAAGCCGATCGCTGAGCAACCGAGCCGCAGCGCATCATCAACCGAACCCGTCACCGCCTGATTGACAGCACCGGCCCAGCTATTCGAGCTGTTGAGCTTCAGGATCGTCGGAATTTGGCCGGCAAATGTATCTGCGCCCGCCTCAAGCATCCCAAGCGGCGCGGCATAAGCATTGAGCCCGGCATCAATCGCCATCTGGTAATGATAATGGGGGTCATAGGCAGGCTCATTGATCGCAAAACTGCGCGCGGGGCCATGCTCAAAACCCTGATCCACCGGCAGGATTATCATTTTTCCGGTGCCGCCGAGCCTGCCGTGCGTCAAAATGCGCGCGAGGTTCGTTTTTGTGCCGGGGCTATCGCTTTCATATTTTGAAAGAATTTCGCGAACGGTTGGGGTAAAAGTCATACTGTCTTCCCTTTACTAAATATGAAGCGCGGCGACGCCGGGCAATTCACGCCCTTCCATCCATTCAAGGAAGGCACCACCTGCTGTTGATACAAATGTGAAATTACCGGCAACACCGGCATGGTTGAGCGCAGCAACAGTATCGCCGCCGCCCGCCACAGATACCAATGAGCCTTCAAGTGTGAGTGCCGCCGCCATTTTTGCAAGTGTGACGGTCGCCTCATCAAATGGTGGCGTTTCAAATGCGCCCATTGGCCCATTCCACACCAATGTACGGCAGTTTTTGAGAACATCGCCGAGCGATTCAACCGCCGCCGGGCCAACATCAAGGATCATCTCATCCACCGCAACCTCATGGACGTTGACCGTGCGCGTAGGCGGATTGGAGCGGAATTCCTTTGCAACAACAACATCATAAGGCAAATGGACGGTGCAGCCTGCCGCGTCCGCCGCATCAAGGATCGCTTCCGCCGTCGCCGCCAGATCATGCTCGCACAGCGATTTGCCGACATTCACGCCGCGCGCCGCGAGAAACGTGTTCGCCATTCCGCCGCCGATAATCAGATGATCAACCTTGGCCACCAAATGGCTCAGCACATCAAGTTTACTTGAAACCTTCGCCCCGCCAACCACGGCCGCGACAGGCTTTTCAGGATTGCCGAGTGCTTTTTCGAGCGCAACAAGCTCAGCCTCCATCGCGCGTCCGGCATAAGCAGGCATTTGATGTGCCAGCCCTTCAGTCGACACATGCGCCCGGTGCGCGGCGGAAAAAGCATCATTGACGTAGAGATCACCCAATTGCGCCATCTGTGTGATGAAGGCAGGATCATTGGATTCTTCACCAGCGTGAAAACGGGTATTTTCAAGCACTGTGATCGACCCGTTGGCCATCTTATGCCCTTCGTCCGCAATCGCCTGCCCCGCACAACCATCAAGAAAGCCAACATCGCGGCCGAGCACTTGCGCCAATGCAGGCACAACCTGCCTTAGCGACATTGATGGATCAGGCTTGCCCTTTGGCCGTCCGAAATGGGCGAGAACAAACACCTTTGCACCCCGGTCAGCCAGTTCAGACAATGTCTCGGCAGTGGCGCGCAGACGCGTGTCGTCGCTCACCACCCCGTCGCGCATCGGGACATTCAAATCTTCACGAACAAGAATGCGTAAGCCTTTGATTTCAGGCATATCATCCAAAGTTTTGAATGACGTCATGATATCAAATCAGCTTTGCCATTGCGCATGCGGTATCAACCATACGGTTCGAGAAACCCCATTCATTATCATACCAGCTTACCACACGGACAAGCTTTCCATCGATCACTGCGGTTTCGAGGCTGTCAACGGTTGAGCTGGCAGGCGCATGATTGAGATCAATCGAAACCAGTGGCTCATCGGTAAAATCGAGAATGCCCGCCAATGGGCCGGTTTCCGACGCGGCCTTGAGGATCGCATTGACCTCATCTCTGGTCGTATCGCGTGACGGCGTGAAGGTCAGATCAACCAGGCTGACGTTGGGCGTGGGCACGCGTACCGCCGAACCATCAAGCTTGCCCTTGAGTTCAGGGAGAACCTCGCCAACCGCGCGCGCAGCGCCCGTTGTTGTGGGGATGATTGACATGCCCGCCGCGCGTGCGCGCCGCATATCGGGATGGATCTGATCAAGGATCTTCTGGTCATTGGTATAGGCATGGATCGTTGTCATCAGCCCGCGCTCGATGCCGATGGCGTCATTCAGCACCTTAGCGACGGGTGCCAAGCAGTTGGTTGTGCAACTCGCGTTCGAGACAATCATATGCTGCGCAGTCAGCTTGTCATGATTGACGCCGTACACCACCGTCAAATGCGCGCCTTTGGCGGGAGCCGAGATCAGCACACGCTTTGCGCCGGCGGTCAAATGCTTGCCTGCGGACTCAGCATCGGTAAAGAAGCCGGTGCATTCGAGCGCGATGTCAACCGCATTGGCAGCGTGCGGCAGATTTGCCGGATCGCGCTCTGCGGTTACATGGATACGCTTGCCGTTGACGATGATATCATTGCCGTCAGCTTCAACCGTACCCGGAAACGCGCCGTGAACACTGTCACGCTTGAAGAGCATTGCATTTGATTTGGCGTCGGCAAGATCATTGATCGCAACAAGCTCTAGCCCGCAATCGGGCCGCTCAAGAATCGCGCGCGCCACCAAACGACCGATCCGGCCAAATCCATTGATCGCAACTTTCGTCATGATGGTAATAACTCCTTTTAAGCTGTTAATTTTGCAGTGATTTGTGAAACAATTTTTTCAACCGACAGGCCAAAATATGGGTAAAGCGCCTCTATCGGGGCTGACGCACCAAAGCTGTTGATACCAATATTCAGGCCATCAAGCCCGGTGTAACGCTCCCACCCCATCGTCACGCCCGCCTCAATCGACACCATCAGCGTATCACGCGGGAGGATATCGGCGCGGTAGGCTGCGCCCTGCGCGTCAAACAATTCCCAGCAGGGCATTGAAACAACGTCTGCACCAATCCCTTGGCTTTCGAGCGAATCTGCGACACCAAGCGCGATTTCAACCTCTGATCCTGTCGCCAGCAGTACAACCTTGCGCACCGCCGCCGCGCCGCGAAGCCGATAGGCCCCGCGCGCAGATTTCATCGACGAATCGCTGCGCACCGAAGGCAAATTCTGCCGCGAAAGCGCGAGCAACGAGGGGCCAGTCGTGATTTTGATTGCCAGCGCCCAACATTCGGCGGTTTCAATCGCATCGGCGGGGCGGAAAACATGCAGGTTCGGGATCATCCGCAGGCTCATCACATGCTCGATTGGCTGATGTGTCGGGCCATCTTCGCCAAGCCCGATGCTGTCATGCGTCATCACGTAAATCACCCGGACACGTTGCAGCGCCGAAAGCCGGATCGCCGCGCGGCAATAATCGCTGAACACCAGGAATGTGCCGCCATAAGGGATAATACCGCCATGCAGCGCCATTCCGTTCATCGCCGCCGCCATGCCGAATTCACGGATACCATAATTGACGTATCGGCCGGAATAATCATTCTTGGTCAGAGAGTTAGTAGATTTTGTTTTGGTATTGTTTGAACCTGTCAGGTCGGCCGAGCCGCCGATCATCTCGGCGAACGCGGACGTCAACACCTCAAGCGCCATTTCTGAGGCTTTGCGCGTAGCAACCTTGGGCTGATTCAACGTCAAGCTGTCAAAATAAGCCCCCATTTCCGATGTGTTTTCAGGCAAATCACCGTTCATACGCCGTGTGAACTCGAGAGCGTTCGGATCAGCAGCAAGCCGTGCGTCCCATGCCGCACTTACCGCCTGTCCGCGCGCGGCAGATTTGGCCCATTCTGCCGCAATATCAGCTGGAATTTCAAACGGCGCATGGTGCCAGCCGAGTGCATCGCGTGCGGCAGCAACTTCATCTGCGCCAAGCGCCGAGCCATGGGTGGCCGATGTCCCCTGTTTATTGGGCGCGCCCTTGCCGATGATCGTCCGGCAGGCAATCAGCGAAGGGCGGTTATCGGCAATAGCAGCTTCGATTGCGCGCGCGATATCGGCAAAATCATGGCCATCACAGCTTTCAACGTGCCAGCCCGTCGCCAAATAGCGGGCTTTGATATCTTCTGACGAGGATAAATCGACCGCACCGTCAATCGTAATCCGGTTATCATCCCACAGCACAACCAGTCGCCCAAGCCCCAAATGCCCCGCCAGCCCGATCGCCTCATGGTTGATCCCCTCCATCAGACAGCCATCGCCCGCGACAACCCATGTCCGATGATCGACCAGCGCGTCGCCAAAAACGGCATTCAGATGGCGCTCGGCAATTGCCATGCCGACTGCGGTAGCAAGCCCCTGCCCCAGCGGCCCCGTCGTCGTTTCGACGCCTTCAAGTTCAAAATTCTCGGGGTGCCCGGCGCACGGGCTATGCAATTTGCGGAAGTTGCGGATGTCTTCAATCGTTGGCCGCGCATATCCGCTTAAATATAGTGTGGCATAGGCAAGCATTGAGCCGTGCCCTGCCGAAAGCACAAAACGATCCCGATCCGCCCATTTGGGCCGCTTGGCATCAAATTTCAGGAAACGCGTATATAAAACGGTCGCAACATCAGCCATGCCCATCGGCATACCGGGATGCCCTGAATTGGCCGCCTGCACCGCATCCATCGAAAGCGCGCGTATTGCATTGGCGAGCTGATCAAGCGCAACTGTCATTCCGACCCCTTTTTCGGATAATCTGCAGCCTGATTCGCTGGCCACAACGCGCCTGCTCTTTGTCGCGGACAAGCCACGGCGTCAACCGATACGCAAGGACAATAGCAGCGGAGACTTGCCGTAATAAAAACATATGCTATGCGAATAAATATGGTTAATGAACGTGCAGCAGGGGCGATTTCCAGAATCGAGCGGGCACTTGTCCGTATTGAAAGTGCTGCGATTGCTTCTCAACGCAGCGGCGACGCAAGCCTTTCGCGCGCGCAACTTGAACAACGTCACGCCGGGTTGCGGCAGGAATTGCAGGTCACACTCGGCGATATTGACCAGATCATCGCGCAATCCGAAAAAATTCAGGATTAGATATGGCTGAAGTCACGCTCTCAATCGGTGGCCATACATATCTCGTCTCATGCCGTGATGGCGAAGAGCCGCATCTTAACAAAATTGCGAGCATTGTTGATGCCAAAGTGACCGAAGCGCGATCCGCTGTTGGCGATCTTGGCGAAATCCGGCAATTATTGCTCGCCTCGCTTCTGCTGGCCGATGAATTGCTTGAAGCAGCCAAAGCCGCTCCGCCTGCACCTGTAGCCGAAAGCGGTGTCGAAACCGCTGCGATTGAAGCACTTGCCGAACGAGTTGAAGCGATTGCAGCGAAGCTTGAGAAAACGCATCAGCCCGCCTATATGTAGCAGCGGTGGATA
This sequence comes from Pseudomonadota bacterium, assembly GCA_038042405.1. Classification (GTDB taxonomy): domain Bacteria; phylum Pseudomonadota; class Alphaproteobacteria; order Sphingomonadales; family Sphingomonadaceae; genus Aquisediminimonas. Next base: position 1,036 of record JBBTEI010000109.1, on the reverse strand, counting down.
CTGCCCGGTGCGCGCTTATGAACATCCCTGAGGCGATTATACATCCTAGGGGGCTGGCCCTGGGCGAATCTTGGTTCGTCTTATCTGGTTCCCACCTGACGTTTACGGCGTCAGAGGATATTCCAGCAAACGGCCATGGCGGTTCCACCAACCAAGCGCGGATGATCGCGCTATGAGAGCCAAAATTCAATTAAGGCATGATATTAGAAATATTCGCCAAGAGTTTGTTAAACAACAAAATATACAAGATGTATTTGATCTACGAGCCCATATTCTGAATATACTTTTCACGCCGGGACTCACCGTTGCAGGCTATCAGAAAACTGGCTCTGAAGTCAGTGCGGACACGGTCTTGGCGACGGCAAAGTCACATCATGCCATATTGGCGCTGCCGTTTATCGGCGCACGCGGCGAGGCAATGCGCTTTCGGCAATGGCGGCCTTGCGACAGGCTAGTAAAATCACCCTTTGATTTCCTCCAACCCGCAGCCGACACCCCCGATGCCTCCCCCGATATAATATTGGCACCGCTCGTCGGCTTTGACCGCGATATGAACCGTCTTGGCCAGGGCGCGGGGCATTATGATCGTATTTTTATGTTATTTCCCAATGCATTACGGATTGGACTTGCCTGGTCATGCCAAGAGTCATTATCCATTCCGATCGAACCCTGGGATATCCCGCTTGACGGGGTGTTGACCGAAAAAGAGTGGATTAAGTCCGCACATTCGCGGATAGGGTTTTGATGGAACCAAGCTGGCGCAAACCTTTTGGCATTTTCGTGATGTTGGCCCTGATCACCGGCGTCGCCGTGCTGGCAGGAACCCTATCTTCGACAATCGCCGCACTGCATTGGGCAGTGCAGGCCGGAGTTTACGTAATCTTGGGGACATGCTGGATAATTCCACTCAAACCGCTGCTGCGGTGGATCGAAACCGGCAAATTTCGCAACGATATCTGAGCAAAATGCCAGAAAATGGCGCGAGTGACGGGACTCGAACCCGCGACCTTCGGCGTGACAGGCCGACGCTCTAACC
>JBBTEI010000108.1:0-7173 GCA_038042405.1 Pseudomonadota bacterium | reverse complement strand
CACATCCCGCCGCACACAGGCGTCACCAACACGCGCGCGATTATCCATCTGCCGCTGGTCGTTCCCGAAGGCTGCGGCTTCCGCGTCGGCGGCGAAACGCGGCAGTGGAAAGTCGGCGAGGCCTTCGCCGTCGATGATACCATCGAACATGAAGCCTGGAACAACAGCGAAGACCTCCGCGCGGTGCTCATCTTCGACGTCTGGAACCCGCATTTGACCAGCGTTGAACAGTCAATGCTCCAACGGTTTTTCGATGTGTCGGACGCAAGCAAATATGCGCCGAAGAGTTTGCGGGCGGAGTAGTGATTTTCGGTCATTCGGCCAGCGCGAATTTGTAATGCACAATAATGTAAAGTAATTGACATTATTGTGGTGCTGTGTTACCGGCGTACTGATGGAATGCGATCTCCCCCTGCATGCACCGCGTGAGGCGTTATCATTCCGGTTTGACGAAATCGTCCGCGCGCTTAGCCGGCGGGTTGATGCTCGGCTTGAGGCGTATGATCTCAGCCGGGCGCAGTGGCGGTTGTTGGCCTATATCATCCGTAACCAAGGCATGACGCAAAGCGAAATTGCGCGCGTGCTTGAGCTTGAACGCGCCAGCGTTGGCCAGACAATTGACATTATGGAGCGAAAACATTTGCTTGTTCGTACTCCAAGCCAAACCGATCGCCGTGTCTGGCGGATCGAGGCAACCCAGAAGGCGTGTGCACTTTTGCCTGATCTCCGACCAATGATAGATCGCCTGCATGAACAGATGTTTTCTGGGTTTAGCGACGGTGAAATCGAACAACTCGGTGATCTGATCGACAGAATCGTCAATAATATTGATGAAATTCCCTGATTGCCCAAGGAGAGAAACAATGGCCACTGCCCCCGTGGAAACCCACACCTCTGATCCTATTGAAGCGCTCGATCCGAGCTTCCCGCCGCGTTTTGCTGATGGCTCGATCCACCCACTGATGACGCGGCTGCGCGCTGAGGCACCAGTGCATTATTGCAGTGGCAGCAAATATGGCCCGTTTTGGTCAATCACCCACCACAAGGATATTACCGAGATTGAAGCGCTGCCACTGATCTATTCATCGGAATCCTCGCGCGGAGGTGTTTCCATCGTTGAGCCGCCTGCTGACAGACAAGGCCAGGCGATGGAAATGTTCATCGCGATGGATCCACCGCGCCATGCCGACAAACGTCGCGTTGTTGCGCCTGCTTTCACACCGTCCGAAATCGCGCGGCTCGGCGAAAACATCCGTGTGCGCACTGCTGCCCGTTTGGACTCGCTGCCGCGCGGCGAGGTGTTCGATTGGGTCAAGCTCGTCTCGACCGATTTGACAACTGATATGCTCGCTATTCTGTTCGATTTTCCGTGGGATGAACGTCACAAGCTTCCTGTCTGGTCAGACGCGATCACCTCGATCGATCTGATCGACAATAATCCGCAAGAGCGGCTAAACATGATGTTTGAAATGGCTGCGCGCTTTTATCAGCTGTGGCAGGAACGCTCAAACGCGGAGCCTGCGGCCGATTTGCTCTCGATGATGATACATTCCTCGGCGCTGGGCCAAATGGATCAGATCGAATTTATCGGCAACATGGCGCTGCTGATCGTTGGCGGCAATGACACCACGCGCAACAGCATGTCGGGATTTATCGATGCGATCAACCGTTGGCCCGATCAATGGGAAAAGATCATCGCCAATCCGGAGATCATCCCCAACGCCGCGAGCGAGACCATCCGATGGGTTTCACCTGTATCGCACATGCGTCGTACCGCTACGCAGGACGTTGAATTTCGCGGTCATCAATTCCGCGAGGGCGATAAAATTGTCATGTGGTATATTTCAGGAAATCGCGATGAGCATGTTTTTGAAGACGGCGCGCGCTTTATTGCTGATCGTGAAAATGCGCGGCGGCATTTGTCATTCGGCTATGGTGTCCACCGCTGTGTTGGTGCACGGTTAGCTGAATTGCAGATCCAAGTGCTGATTTCCGAAATGGCTGCGCGCAATATGAAGGTGGAATTGGCAGGCGACGTCATCCGCGACCCGCACCCGTTCGTCGGGATTATAAAATCAGTTCCGGTAAAGATCACGCGGGGGTAGCCTGCCGGGCAGCGTTACCCGTCGCTCACCCGTTCAATATCGGCACCCACGGCTTGCAATTTTTCCTCAAGCCGTTCGTAGCCGCGATCGAGGTGGTAAACGCGTTGGACTGTGGTTTCGCCTTCGGCGGCCAGCCCGGCAATAATCAGGCTCATCGAGGCACGCAGGTCGGTTGCCATCACGGGCGCTCCGACCAGCCTGTCAACGCCGCGCACGACGGCTGATCGCCCGCGTACTTGGATGTCTGCGCCCATCCGCGCCAACTCGGGTACGTGCATGTAACGGTTTTCAAAGATGGTTTCGGTCAGCACGCTTGCACCGTCGGCCTTCAAGAGCATCGCCATAAACTGTGCCTGCATGTCGGTCGCAAAGCCAGGATAGGGCGCGGTCGATAGTGTCAGCGGGCCCATTTTGCCGTCCGAGGTGATGTGGATTGAATCGCGTTTTTCTTCGATGGTAACACCCGCAGTGCGCAGTGCGTCAAGTGTCGCGCCCATTTCGCTGGCGCGTGCGCCGACCAGTTCGACTGAACCGCCCGCAAGGCCCACCGCACAGGCATAGCTGCCTGCCTCGATCCGGTCAGGCATGACGGCATAGGTCGCGCCGTGGAGCCGTTCCACGCCTTCCACTGTAAGTGTCTCAGTGCCAATTCCGTCAATCCGCGCGCCCATCGCGACGAGGCAGTTGCAGAGATCAACAATCTCCGGCTCTCGCGCGGCATTTTCGAGAACGCATGTGCCTTTTGAAAGTGATGCCGCCATCAGTGCATTCTCAGTCGCGCCGACTGACACGACGGGGAAGATCATCTTGCCACCGGGAAGCCGCCCGCCCGGCGTGCTCGCCTTGACATAGCCAGCAGTGACTTCAATCGTTGCGCCGAATGCTTCAAGCGCCTTCAAATGCAGATCAATCGGGCGGTTGCCAATCGCACAGCCGCCGGGCAGCGAAACTGTCGCTTCGCCTGCGCGCGCGAGCAGCGGCCCGAGTACGAGGATCGAAGCACGCATCTTGCGGACGATGTCATAGGGCGCGATGGTTGCGGTGACCTTGCCCGCGCGCGCGGTCATCACCCGGCCAAAATCTTCGGGCCGCGCGCCTTCGATCATCGTCGAGCAACCAAGCTGATTGAGCAAATGGCCAAAACTATCGACATCGGCCAGGCGCGGCAGATTGCGCAGCGTCAGCGGCTCATCAGTGAGCAGCGCGCACGGCAGCAGCGTGAGTGCGGAATTTTTGGCCCCCGAGATGGGCAGCCGCCCGTTGAGGCGATTGCCGCCACGTACAACTATTCTATCCATGCTCTGCTCTTAACGGATGAACGGTTCGGCGCAAGCCTCAGTGCGTCGCGAGTGCCTCGGCAAGCTGGCCCAAGCGTTCCTTGCCCCAGAACATTTCGTCGCCCACGAAGAAGGTCGGGATGCCGAAGGCTCCCCGCGCGACAGCGGCTTCGGTATTAGTGATAAGTTCTGCCTTGATCGCTGCGTCTTCGCCGCGCGCTGTGAGTGCGGTTGCATCAAGGCCAGCGGCGGTGATGACTTCGGTGACGGTTTCTGGATCGGCGAGGTTGCGGCCATCCTCCCACATCGCGGCGAACATCGCTTCGCAGTAAGGCGCGAACACGCCCTCATGCTGGGCTGCAACCGCCATCCGCATAATGCGCAGTGAATTGACCGGGAAGTGCGGGTTCATCCTGAATGCGCTCAGGCCGTTTGCCTTGATGAAGCGGTTAAATTCAAGCAACTCATAATCGCGCTTAGCAGGCGTTTCGGCGTAGCGCATTATCGGCGGCTGATTGTTGGTTGCCTTCATTATTCCGCCGAGCAGGCAGGGGATATAATTGGCGGCTGCCCCAGTGCGCGCGCAAAATTCGGGCAACACCTTGTGGACGAGATAGCCGTTCGGCCCAGCGAAATCGAAGATGAAATCAAAGCTTTTTGTCATAATTAGAAACTTTCGATCCAAGGGCGCAGGTCAAGTTCATGCGTCCACGCGCTGCGGTGTTGGTGGTGAAGCATCACATAATTTGCGGCGATGGCATCGGGGGAGAGCACGCCGTCCTCGGCTTTCAGTTCATCAAAATTGGGGCGAAGGCCGCGCACGAATGCGGTATCAATCCCGCCATCAATCACAACATGCGCGACATGAATGCCCTGCGGCCCAAGCTCCCGCGCCATGCTCTGCGCGAGCATCCGCAGGGCCGCTTTTGCGCCTGAAAATGCCGAAAAACCAGCTCCGCCGCGTAGTGATGCTGTCGCTCCGGTAAAGATGATCGTGCCGCGTCCCCGGGCTGCCATCGCTTTGGCGACCTCGCGGCCCATCAGGAACCCGGCAAAGCAGGCCATTTCCCAAACCTTGCGGTACACCTGCGCGCTGGTGTCAGTGACTGCGAAACGGACGTTCGCGCCGACGTTGAACACCGCGACTTCAATCGGCCCGACATCGCGTTCGACCGTCTCCACCAATTCCACCATCGCCGCCTCATCGCGGGCATCGCCGGGGAAGGCGCGCGCGCGATGGCCCTCATGGCGGATAGCGGCGGCAAGCGTTTCAAGCTGTTCGGCATTGCGCGGTCTGCGGTTGACGCAGGCGACCAGCCCGTCGCGCGCAAAGGCGCGCGCGATGGCCCCGCCGGTTGCATCGCCTGCGCCAATTATGAGTGCGGCTGGGTTCGCCATATTCAAGCCTTTACCGCATCGGGATGTGCACGGGCAAACGCTTCAAGGGCTGTACAGGCAGCATCGATCCGCACGAGATTGGGATAGGCCTCAAGCGGCGTTGCAAAGCGGCGCGCGTTGAACATTTGCGGCACAAGGCAGATGTCGGCAATCCCTGGCGCATCGCCGCCAAAGAAGGGCATTGCGGGATCGGCCATCGCCTCAAGCGCATCAAAGCCAGCGATCACCCAGTGGCGATACCAATCATCGCGCGCGGCCTCCTCCACACCGAGCGGGCTGCCGAGATATTTGAGGACGCGCAGATTATTGAGCGGGTGAATGTCGCAAGCAATTGTCAGCGCCAGCGCCATTTGCCGCGCGCGCGCGACGGGATCAGTGGGCACAAAGCGCGGTTCGGGGGCATAGCTGTCAAGCCATTCGATGATCGCAAGGCTCTGCGTGATGCGCAGCCCATCAACCTCAAGCATCGGCACAAACCCTTGCGGATTCATTACCTTATATTCTGGTGTATTCTGTGCGCCGTCGACCAGGCTGGTATCGATAGCCTCATATGGCAGGCCTTTGAGATTGAGCGCAATCCGCACGCGGTAGCATGCCGAGGAACGGAAATAATCATAAAGCCTGATCGTCATTTTGCATCCTCTTCTGGCATGGCCTTGATCCACTGGCTTAACAGGGCAATCGCTTCGGCGTGCGTGGTTGCACGGCCAAGTTCGGGCATCGCGACGCCGGGCTCGACGCTTGCCAGCCGGTAGAGCATGATCGAGCTTTCGGGATGTCCAGCGGCAATATCAAACGAGAATCGTCCTGCGCCGCTGCCCGCCGCGACCGGGCGTTTGCCAATGCCGAGCGCGACCCGGTCAGCCTGCCCCCAATCGAGGAACAGCCCTGAATTGCTCGCCGGCCCGCGCGGGTTGTGGCAGTGCGCGCAATTGACATCGAGATAGGCGCGCGCGCGCGCGTCAACACCGCCGCTGCTTGGATCGTTCCAGACGGGGATATGGTCGACTTTTTCGGGCAACCCGTCGATATTGGCGGTGCGCAAGAACCCTTCATCAAGGTTGCGCGCCTTTGGGCCAATCGGCACCATTGCGCCATCAAGGCTGTGGCAACCCTTGCATTGATTGACGTTGGGCACAGCGTAGCTGATGCTCTTGGTCTGCCCGTCAAAATGCGTCCAACGGACATCAATCCGCGTGCCGGCGCGTTTGAGTGTGGCATCGCTGCCGTCAGCATTCCAGACATAGGGTAGCGCCACCCAGCCGCTCGCACGGTGGATCAGCAGCCGCGTTTCGAGAATGCGTAGAGTGTTGTCCGGTTTGCGCAGGTCTGCGGGGTAGCCAAAGCTCTTGATCAACACGCTGCCCACCGGAAACGCCATGACGCCGTCAGCGCGGTAGGCAATGCGTTTACCCGCTGGCACATAGGCATAGCGGTATTTTTCGGCATAATCAGAAAAGAGCGGCGTTGCGAGCTTGTAAGGCTTCACGCCAGCCGCCGGCGTGAGTCCCTGCTGACCCGTCAGCAATCCGAAATCAGATAGTTTGGGAGGCAGTGTATCGCCCAGAATCAGCGCATCATTGACCGGTGTCCCACCACTCGCACCGATGCTCAGGTACGCGAGCATCGCAGCGCCGAGGAACGCTTTCACTTGAGCGCAGCCTCCATCGATGCGGGGAGCGCAACCGCTGCTGGCATCGCCACAATCGGCGTTTGGCTGAGATCAATCGGCCCCGGCTGCATTTCGGCAAGCGGGGTCAGAGGATCATCAAGCCCGAGCGTTAGCACCGCAACCTTATCACCCACATGCACGCCTGCCGCCGCGCCGCCGACACCGTCCCAGAAAATCGGGGCGATCGCGCCGCCCATCGCAGCCGCTAATTCCTTGCCGCCGATAAAGCCGGGTGCCCAGCCAGCGGGGCCATGTTCATTATCGCGGATCACGATATTTTTGACGCGCGGGCTATAGCCGGGGTCATCGAATTTCTGCTTGTAGGCGACGACGAAAACATTGGCGGTGGCATTGTCGCCCAGAATATTGCCGTACACATGGACATTGCTGTTCGCCATCACCATGACGCCCGTGCCGATCGGAACCTGGCTGACGACATTGCCGGGTGGCGCGAAATTGGGCGTATCATTCTTTGTCACGCGGTTTGAGAAAACACGGATGCTGTTGCCGCCCTTTTGGGGAAGGTTGGGCAGATCGAAAACGAGAATGCCGCCGGTATTGTGCATCGAAACATTTGAATACACATCGGCATTGAAGCTATTTTCAATCTCGATTCCCGCCACGTTGCGCGTGGCGAGAGAATTGCGAACGATAATGTTTTTCGATTGGCCAACATAAATGCCTGCATCCGATGCGCCCGAAACGTGGACGTTATCGATCA
>JBBTEI010000107.1:0-5878 GCA_038042405.1 Pseudomonadota bacterium | reverse complement strand
GTCAATGACAGCCCGATGGCGGGACGCGAAGGCACCAAGGTAACCAGCCGCATGATTCGCGATCGGTTGCTGCGCGAAGGCGAAAGCAATGTCGCGATCAAGGTCACCGAATCGTCTGACAAGGATAGTTTTGAAGTGGCCGGGCGCGGTGAGCTTCAACTCGGCGTGTTGATCGAAACGATGCGGCGCGAGGGGTTCGAGCTGAGCATTAGCCGTCCGCGCGTCCTTTTCCGTGAAGATGAAAGCGGCGCGAAATTGGAGCCGTATGAACAAGTCGTCATCGACGTTGACGATGAGCACAGCGGGACGGTCATCGACAAGATGAACCTCCGCAAGGCCGAGATGCTCGATATGCGGCCTTCGGTTGGTGGTAAAACGCGGATCACGTTTAGCGCGCCCTCGCGCGGGTTGATCGGCTATCACGGCGAATTCCTGAGCGACACGCGGGGCACGGGAATCATGAACCGCCTGTATGAGAAATATGGCCCGCACAAAGGCTTTATCGAAGGCCGCAAAAATGGCGTTCTAATCTCCAACGGTAGCGGCGAAGCCAATAATTATGCGCTCGGCCCCCTCGAAGATCGCGGCATCCTGTTCATTGGCCACCAAGAGGTGTTGTATGAAGGCATGATCGTTGGCGAAAATGCCAAGACCGATGATCTTGAAGTCAACCCGATGAAGACCAAGCAGTTGACCAACTTCCGCGCGTCGGGCGGTAAGGACGATGCAGTCAGGCTCGCCCCGCCCAAGCGGATGACGCTCGAACAAGCGATTGCTTATATCGATGATGATGAGCTGGTCGAGGTAACGCCCAAGAACATCCGCCTGCGTAAACGCCACCTCGATCCGCATGAGCGGAAGAAGGCGTCAAGGGCGAAGGTTGCGGCGTAGGGGACAAATTGGCGGATCATTCCCAAGATTGGGCGAAATAGGATTAACTATTTTAGCTTTTTTAGCTGTTTATATGCCTTCTGGAGGTCAATCGGAATTACCTTAATCTGGCCTGTGGTATCAGCAGGCCAGCCCCACGGAACCTTGAAACATTTTCCAGCACCCGCAGATGCCAAAGTCTTTTCAATTTCCGGCCACCAATAAAACAGATAGGATATTTGGACATTCTTCTTCTGGCACGCCCATTTTCCATCAAGGATAACAAGTCTTAATCCGGTCTCGTTGATTGCAGCAACCTCGTGCGGCTTTTTTGTCATTGCAAAATCGGCTCCAATGATCGCCTCACCGCCATCATTAGCAAATTTTCTGACCCATATTTGGTCATCTACTCCGATTGCTTGATGGTCATCGACTGTTTCAAGGGAAAATTTCGCCGACAGTAATTGCTCCCTGATAAGCTCGGAAAGCACGGGAGCCACATTCTCGTCTGCACACACTCTCAATGCAGTGGGCGCAGTTCAAAGCGGATGGCCTCATCCACATCATTCTTGTCTATACGAAACCAATCTCCCACTACAGAGCCATTACGATCATTCGCTAACCAAGAATCGAAAAGTGTCCGAGTAGGGATATGCCGCTTAGAAATGACTGGTTGCCCAAAAGCAAAGATTGGGGCAACCACGACATTGGGTGATCCAGCAGGATCGGGGCGCCATTGACGCGCAAAACCGTCCACATCAAATTCGAGATGCCTGATCAAAATAGACTCAATGACATCATATATTTCAATTTGATTAGTCATTAGATTAAGCAGAAATCTATCGCCTGTCTCTTTAGCAGTCTCTAGAAATACTTGTTTTCTATCTGTTTGGAATTTTACAGAACTAGTTGCAAATGGGTGTGACACGCCTAACTCGCGCCGTGCATTTTTGGCTGCAACGCGAAGTGACTGCAACGAAATTTTGCGTTGCCGGAAATGTTCGACAAAACGAATTTCAATCATATCCAAAAAACTGACTTCGTGTTCACGGCCAATCTTGGGATAGTCTCTTACAATAACTGGATCATTGCCTTTTGCCATCGGCTGAAGCCAGCGGCTGATACGCTGATGATCTTCCATGCCTAGCAGGCGTGCAGCCTCAGCAACGGTGTAAAAACCACCATTCACATCAATCTGATTTGCTTCCCTAATCATCATCAGTAATATCATAGAGTCTAGAAATGAACCGTCAATTACCAACCTTGCCATCATGCCATCACACCGCTATTCTCTGTGCATGACCAGCCCCCAACTCTCTGTCCGTTCGGCACGTGCGCGTGATTTGGCGCATCAGTTGTCGGCGCTGGAGAAGCGACCGATCCACGCGATTGTTGAGGACGCGCTGACCGAATATGCCAAGCGCCATCCAATCGAAAGCTCCGAGGCGTTCCTCAAACGGTTGCAGGCCAATGCAGTTGCGGATTTCGATCTTGATGAACATATCGCCGATAATCGCCTGCCCTATGAAGGCATCGAATTTTGATACTGCTTGATACCAATATCATTTCCGAACTGATCAAGCCTGCGCCGGATGCGAACGTCACTCGCTGGTATCTGATTAACGCGTCCCAATGTTGGATTTCATCGATTACAATTGCTGAATCTGCTTATGGTATTGCCAAGCTTGACCCCGGCAAGAAACGCACGATGCTAATGACACAGTTGACCGATTGGCGGATCGCCCATGCCAATCGCACGCATATTTTTTCCGCGTCAACCGCGATGATATACGGAGAGATTATGGCGAACGCGCGGAGAAGTGGCCATAACATGGCTGTACCCGATGCACAGATTGCAGCGATTGCAGAGGAACATGGACTTGTGCTTGCTACGCGCAATCGCAGGGATTTTTTAACGACCACGCTTACGCTTACTGATCCTTGGTCACTGATGCAGTAACGCCGCGCTCACTTCGACGGCACGCCCCCTGGTTTGGGTGGTTGCTGCGCGGCGGCCTCTACCTCTTTGAGACTGTCACGTAGGGCCGCATTTGCAACAGTGAGTTCAGCGCTGCAGCGGGCGAGTTCGGCTTGTAGTTTTTGCGGCGTTGTCGTTGTCTTGGCTTCGCTTGCCAATACCGGGCCGAATTTGCTTGCCGTCCCACGCGCTGCGACCCGCCCGTAATAATAAAATTGCCCGCGCCCTGCCGCGTCCTTTTGGGCAGGATTTCGCGCCGCCAATGCAAGGACAAGGATACAGCGCGCATCAGCACGATCAGGCGCGCTCTGGGCGGCTGCCGGGCTTGTGTTCCCCACAAGCAGGGCGATAGCAATCCACAGGCGGCGCATAGTGCAATCTCCTAAAATCAACGGGCAGCCTTTTTGAGCGCAAGCCGCACGAGTGCATCAAGGCTTGCACCTTCGCCAAGTTCGGCCTCGGCAGCGGCAACCGCAGCGCCTGCTTCAGCAGGTTTGAAACCGAGATTGGCAAGCGCGGACACCGCGTCTGCGCCCACACCCGCTGCGGCCTTTGGCAGGCTTCCCGCCGGGCCAATCGCGACGCCGCCGACCTTATCCTTGAGTTCCATCGCGATCCGCTGCGCAAGCTTTGGCCCGACGCCGTTTGCCCGCGCGATCATCGCCTTGTCTTGGCCCGCGACCGCGCGGCTGAGTTCGTCGGCATCAAGCGTTGAAAGAATGCTGAGCGCCACCCGCCCGCCAACGCCCTGAACGCCGGTCAGAAGCCGAAACCACTCACGCTCCCCCGCCGAGCCAAAGCCGAACAGCGTCATGCTATCCTCACGCACCTGCATTTCGGTGAGCAGCATCACGGTGCCGCCAACCGCGCCAATCGCCGAGAGTGTGCGCGCCGATGCCTGAACCAGATAGCCAACGCCGCCAACATCAAGCACCGCATGATCAGCGGCAATTTCAGCAAGCGTTCCTGTGAGGCGAGCAATCATTTCAGTCCCATACTCCGTGCGCTCGCAATATGATGCGCGTGGGTGATCGCAACCGCAAGCGCATCTGCCGCATCCGCGCCCGAAATCTTGACGCCGGGCAGCAACCGCGCGACCATCGCATGCACCTGAACCTTGTCAGCGCCGCCAGTGCCGACAACGGCTTTCTTAATCAATCGCGCTGAATATTCGCCAATCGCAATCCCCGATTTCGCCGCCGCAAGCATGATCACACCCCGCGCCTGCCCAAGTTTGAGCGTCGATTGCGGATTGACGTTGACGAAGACTTCCTCAACTGCGGCGGACTGCGGCTGGTGCGCGAGGATGACATCAACGAGCGCACTATCGAGCGCCACCAATCGCTCGGCCAGCGCCATTTTCGCGTCGGTGCTGATCTGGCCATTAGCGATGTGGCTCAGGCGATTGCCCTGTGCCATAATCACGCCCCAGCCCGTGGTGCCAAGGCCGGGATCAAGACCGAGAATGATCAGCCGAGTTTCTCCATGATCTCATCGCTGATTTCATAATTGCCCCAGACGGTCTGGACGTCATCATCATCGTCAAGCACATCGAGCATCTTGAACAGCGTCGCGGCATCTTCCTCGCCCACGCTCACCATCACTTGCGGGCGCCACGCGAGTTTCGCGCTTTCGGGCGCGCCGAGGACGGGTTCAATCGCCTTAAGCACCCCGTGAAGCGATTCGAGCGCCGTCCAGATTTCATGGCCGTCTTCGGATGACGACACATCTTCGGCCCCCGCCTCAAGTGCGGCCTCAAACACCGTATCGCCGTCACCAGCGCTCGCTGGATACGTAATCAGGCCAAGCCGATCAAAGGCATGGCTGACCGCACCCGGCGCACCGAGATTGCCGCCATTGCGCGATACGGCGACCTTCACATTGGTCGCGGTACGATTGCGGTTATCGGTCAGCGCCTCAATAATCAGCGAAACCCCGCCGGGGCCAAAGCCTTCGTAGCGGATTTCCTCATAATTTTCGCCGTCATTCGCGTTCGCCTTGTTGATCGCGCGTTCGATATTATCCTTGGGCATTGACTGCGCCTTGGCCGCCATGACCGCTGCGCGCAAACGCGGGTTCATATCGGGATCGGGCGTACCCGATTTGGCCGCGACGGTGATTTCGCGGCTGAGTTTTGAGAACATCGAAGAGCGCTTTTTATCCTGCGCGCCCTTGCGGTACATGATGTTTTTATATTTGCTATGGCCTGCCATGATCGTTCCTCAATTCAAAGCCCAAGCGCGGCCTTGTAGGTGTCAAGGATCGCCTCCATCTCGGCGCGGTCATGCGCCTCCATTTTGCGCAGGCGGACGATTTGCCGCATGATCTTGGCATCATAACCGCGTGATTTGGCCTCTGAATAAACATCGCGAATATCATCGGCAATGCCCTTCTTCTCCTCCTCAAGCCGCTCAACCCGCTCAATCAACAGGCGAAGCTCATCGGCGGCAACAACATCACTCATGCAAAATCTCCGGCATATGGTTTGGGGAGCGCTCTAGGCATGTGCCGACGGATTGTCGAGATGGGGGGTGGAAGGAGTGGAAGGGGTCAAGCCGCTTTCAACGCCCGCCGCGCTTCACTCGGCAGTTGCGCAATGACGCTCAGATAGGCCGCAGCCGTCGCATCGGGCTGACGCCGCCCCTGCTCCCAGCCTGTAAGCGTCGCCAGCGGAATCCGGTACGCGTTGGCAAAGGCCGTCTGCGACAGCCCAAGCTGCTCGCGGATTGCCCGCACATCAGGCACGTTGACAATATGCGCGCGGGCAACCGAGCCCTTGCCAGTCGCATGAGCCGCAGCCTCTGCCATCGCGGCGATCAAATCCTGTCCGAATGTTGGTTTCATCGTTAGCTCCGTTGGCTGCCAGTGCCTTGTCAAATTTGAGCAGACGAGTCTATGCTTCAACGACACCTAGCGAGGAAGCTTGAAAATCTCACTCTCGAGATGCGCAGGAGCGTTGTGGAAATGAGGTAATTTAGGCTCAGGACTCATTGATTGATCCAGAAGATGATTGTTGCGGCGATGGAGATG
>JBBTEI010000106.1:0-10512 GCA_038042405.1 Pseudomonadota bacterium | reverse complement strand
GATATATGCCGCAAAATCCCGCTTACTCTTTATTATTAATTATTGTCGTGTCACAGTGCGGATTGATTTTCCGGCCCCTCATTGGACTGTACCGTGAAGATAGGCCTCAATCCGCCCGCGCGTCCGGCTGCCGATTGCGCGGCCACGACGCAGGTCAAAAACAAGCCTTGGATCATTGATGGCTTCACGGCCAAATCGGGTTGGCCGCATTTGTTTTATGCTCATAAAACGCTCGATCTCGGTTAGCATTGTCATCCTTCGGTTCCTTTCTTTGCGACTGCGATAGGATTTTTCCTATATGATAGGTACTTTCCTACTTGTCTAGGATTTTTCCTGCGCTATAGAAAAAAAATGGATGATGTCCGTGCAGTGCTTGAACGGTTAATTCGCGATCGCGGAGATGATTATGCGTCGCTTTCGCGGCTGCTTGGCCGCAACGCGGCTTATGTTCAGCAATTCATCCATCGCGGCGTCCCCAAAAAGCTTGATGAGGATGACAGGCGGACGCTCGCCGAATATTTCGGTGTTGAGGAAGCCCTTCTCGGTGGGCCATCCGCAGCAGTAATAAAAGGCAAATCGATCCCGAATTTGCGCAGTGACATTATTCTGGTGCCGCGCTTGGCGGTGGGTGCATCCGCCGGGCCGGGGGCACTTGGTGCCGACGATGTGCCGCTTGGACAGATTGGATTTGAAACACGCTGGCTTCGGCAACTAAGCGGAAATCCCAACGCACTCTCGGTGATTCAGGTAAGCGGCGATTCGATGAGCCCGACACTGGTTGACGGCGATGATATTCTTGTTGACCGTGCTGATGATGCGGAGCGTATTCGCGATGGCATCTATGTTCTTCGCGTTGACGATAGCCTGATCGTCAAGCGGCTTGCGATCAACCCGGCGCAACTCAGCTTTACAGTGCGCAGCGATAACCCGGCCTATCCTGACTGGAGCAATGTTGATCCCCACGCGATTGACATTGTTGGCCGGGTTGTGTGGACGGGGCGTCGTATAAAATAGTGTCAATTCGACGTTTACCACGCACCCTTGCAGCTTCTTATCCAATTGCAACTATCGGAAATGGATCGACTTTCCCCGGAGTAGCCCGCCCATGTTTCAACCCGTTGCCGACCGTATTACCGCTGACTGCGCCACGTCACTCATCGCATCATTTGGCGAAGACGCCGGGCGCGAAGCAGCTATGCGTGCCGATGTTAGCCGGGATCGGGGGAATATTGTGTTGTTCTGCCGCTGGCGTCAGGTGGAACGTTTGATCGTTGTGCTCTCATCACATGATGTTCAGGGCACAATCCACTAATTTAGCGTTGGCGAATATGCCGTTATGGCGTTAAGCGGGCCTCATGGTATCAACCGTAATATGCCGGCTGCCCAGATTGGCATCCGTGCTTTTGCTAGTATCGGGCATACCATGTACGGCGCTGGCACAAACGGCTTCACCAGCCCAGCAGCGGCCCGAACTTGACCCTGAATCGCCAATGGCCCCAATGGCCGATATCGGCGTTGATTGGCCCGACATGGCCGATGACCCGCAAACGAGCGAAACCGCTGGCCCGGCAGACGCGCCCGGCGATGCCGATACGTTGCGTTACAGCATTGCGATCATCGGGCTAGACCCGCTGCTACGCGCAAGCATCGGCCCGCGATTTGACGCGCTTTCGGCGTTACGCGCAGGCATAAAAGAGGTCGCCAACGCGGCACAGATTAACCGACGCGCGCGCGATGATACCGAATTATTGACGACGATCCTCAAAAATAGCGGCTATTATGACGCGATCGTTGAACCCGAAGTGATGCGCGAAGACGGTGGCAAACTCGCGGTCAGCCTGCGCGCGGAAAGCGGGCCACTCTACCGCTTTGAAGATGTTAAAATGACCGGGCTTGATGAATCCGGTCGCGAACGCACAACGCTGCGCGAAGCATTCGGAATTGATGTGCGCGATGCCGTTGACGTCGACGCAATCATTGCTGGACGAGCCGCACTTGGCAACCAGTTGAAGCGTGAGGGCGCGCCATTTGCGAGCATCGGCGAACCTAGGATCATCGTCGATCATGAAACCCAAACCGCAACGCTATCGCTCGATGTCTCAGGCGTCGGAGTTCAGAAAGTCGGCCAGTTTAAGGTCATCGGCAATCGCGCTCCGTTTGATGCCAGACATGTCGCGCAAATTGCGCGTTTCAAAAGCGGCGACGTCTATGATCAGGCAAAGGTTGACGATCTCAAACGCGCGCTGATCGCTACCGGCCTCGCCTCAAGCGTCACGACTAGCGCCGTTCCTTCGGAAATCGAAAATGTGGCCGATATCGCCGTGAGTTTGGAGCCTGCGCCGGTACGGACAATCGCGGGCGAGCTTGGCTATGGTACCGGCGAAGGGGCGCGGGCAACCGCTTCATGGACAAACCGAAACCTCATCAAGCCAGAAGGGGCCGTCACGCTGCGCGGCCTGCTGGGCACGCGTGAGCAAGCGCTCGGCGTGGTGTTACGCCAAGGGAATTTCGGGAAGCGCGATCAATCGCTCAACGCGCGCATCGGCGCGACGCGCTCCAATTTCGATGCGTTTAAGGCAAGCACATTTGAAATTGCCGCCGGGATTGAACGACAAAGCAATATCCTCTGGCAGAAAAAATGGACGTGGAGCGCGGGCATCGAACTAGTCACCTCGGATGAGCGTGACATTGTCGGCGCTAGCACGGCACGCAGGCGCACATTCCTGGTCGGTGCGCTGCCGCTTTCGCTCAATTATGACGGTTCAAATGATCTGCTTGATCCAACCCGCGGATTTCGGCTTGGATTGCGCAGCTCGCCCGAGATTTCGCTGCAAAACGGTACGTTCGGCTATGTCCGTTCACAATTTGATGGCAGCGTCTATGTGCCTGCGGGCGAGCGCATTACGATTGCGGGACGCACGCGGCTCGGAACCATTTCAGGGGCACGTAGCAGCGCGGTTGCACCATCCCGCCGATTTTATGCGGGCGGTGGCGGATCGGTGCGTGGCTATGGTTTTCAACAAATCGGCCCGCGCGACATCGCAAATGATCCCGATGGCGGTCGCAGCCTTGCCGAATTTGCGCTCGAAGCGCGTGTTCGTTTCGGGCCGTTCGGCATCGTGCCCTTCATCGACGCGGGCAATATCTATGGTCGTGCGCTCCCCGATTTTTCGGGGCTGCGTTACGGCACGGGGCTGGGGCTACGTTATCATTCAAACTTCGGGCCAATCCGGATTGACGTGGGAACGCCAATCAACCGTCAAAAAGGCGATGGTCGCGTAACCGTCTTCGTTTCACTCGGACAAGCATTTTGAAACGGCTGTTCAAATGGTTGACGGTTGGTGCCGTCGCGCTGCTTGTGCTGATTGGAGCCGCACTGTGGTTTGCTGATACCAGCATCGGCCACCGTTTGATCGCTGACCAGATTACCACACAAACGACCAAATCGGGGCTAAGCGTCAAGGTTGGCCGGATCGAGGGGTCAATCTTCGGCAAGGCACAACTCCGCGCGGTGCGCCTCTATGATCCCGAGGGTCTGTTTTTTGAAGCGCCTGCGGTTGATCTTGATTGGTCACCATTTCGGTGGATCAACAACAGTCTTGATATCAAGCATTTGCATAGTGATTTTGCCACACTTTATAAGCAGCCCAAGCTCAAGCCTAGCGCGTCCGATGGCCCGATCCTGCCCACATTTGATATCCACATCGGCGCGCTCAGTATCGATAGGCTCAGAATCGAGCCGCCGGTAACGGGGGTGCGCCGCAGCGGGAAACTGTCTGGCTCTGCTGATATTGTTGCGGGGCGAGCCAAGGTGCAACTTGCTGCCAATACCGATGCAGGCGATGTGCTGACGCTAAGGCTTGATGCCGAACCAGACCGTGATCGTTTTGATCTTCAGGCCGATATTGAAGCGCCTGCACGCGGCGTGATCGGTGCGTTGGCGGGAATTACACAGCCCTTTGATGCAGCGATCAGCGGCAATGGCGCATGGCGCGCTTGGGCGGGAAAACTCGCGGCAAATGCAGGAGGCGCACCCGTTGCCGACCTTGCGCTCACCGCGAACGCCGGCACGTTCGGGCTTGACGGTCGGCTCGCACTCGCCACCCTCACCAAAGGACGGCTGCAAAAGCTGACCGCGCCAATTGTACGCGTTACCGGGCAGGCGACGCTCAAAAACCGTCGCCTTGATAGCAATCTGAAACTTGGCTCAGCCGCACTGGCCGTCACTGCAGAGGGCATGATTGATCTTGGCACAAGCCGTTTTGACGCACTCAACATTGATGCCAAGCTGCTTCAATCCGAAGCGCTGTTCACCAATATGCGTGGCGGGCCGCTGACGCTCAAGGCGCGACTTGATGGCCCATTTGCAACCGCAAAATTTGATTATCTTCTGACCGCGAACAGCTTGATTTTCGGCACAACCGGGTTTGAAAATGCCCGCGCCTCGGGTCAGGGGCGGCTCTCGCGCAGCCCCGTTACCGTCCCCGCCCGCTTTACCGCCACGCGCGTAACCGGCGTTGGCAATGTCGCAGGCGGCATCCTCGCCAATCTGCTCGTCACTGGCGATCTCAAGGTGACCAGCAAAGCCATCACCAGCGATGCGCTCAAACTCACATCGGATAAGCTATCGAGCCGATTGACGCTGTTGGTTGATCTCAAAACCGGGCGCTATGATGTTGGTTTTGCTGGCGAGCTTGAGCGCTATACAATCCCCGGCCTCGGCATTGTCGATGTCCGCACCAATCTCAAATTCATGCCCGGCTTGGGCGGCGAAGGCATCATCCTTGCCGGACGCGGCCAAGCCTGGGTTCGTCGCCTCGATAACAAATTCCTCGCCAGCCTTACCCAAGGCCTGCCGCAGATTGAAACCGGATTGGTACGCGGGGCAGACGGGATATTGCGCTTCAACAATCTGCGCCTCACCGCGCCCGGCATCACCCTCACCGGCAATGGCATCCGCCGTGCAGATGGCACATTCCAGTTTGAAGCCAGTGGGCGACAAGCGCGTTACGGCCCGATCGTTCGCTTGCTGCTTGATGGCCCGATCCAGCGGCCACGGCTCGACATTATCTTCAAATCCCCCAACGCCGCGATGGGCCTCAACGATGTCCGCCTGCTGCTTGACCCAAATGCGACTGGCTACGCATGGACAGCGCGCGGCGGATCAACGCTTGGCGGTTTCACAGGTGCTGGAAGCATATTGCTTCCTGCGGGCGCCCCCGCAACGGTCAATGTGGCAGCGCTTGATGTGTCGGGGATCAAGGCGCGCGGATCACTCATTTCACGCGAAGGTGGCTTTGACGGTACCCTAACTCTGGCAGGGAGTGGAATTGGTGGAACCCTAAACTTCGCTCCCGCAGGCAATATCCAGCGCGTTGAGGCCCATTTGAAAGCGCGTGATGCCCGGCTTAGCGGCCCGCCGCTGATGTTTGCGCAGCGTGGCCAGCTTGACGGGGTGATGCTGCTTGATCCCGTCGGCACGACGATCGAGGGCACACTCAGCGGGCAAGGGCTTTCGCGCAGCGGCCTTTCGCTTGCGCGGCTGGCGGCAAACGTCAAACTGCGCGGCGGCACCGGTGAGGTGAGAGCCAGTTTTGCCGGATCGCGGGGCCGCTCATTTGACATACAGAGTGTAGCGCAGGTCAGTGCGGGCCGAGTTGAACTGATCGGCAGCGGCAGCATTGACCGCAAACCGGTCAAGCTGATCAGCCCCGCGCTGCTGATGCGCGAAGCGGGCGGCTGGCGGCTCTCGCCGACGACGCTTGAATTCGCTGGTGGCCGCATTCTCACTGCAGGCCTGTTCGGCACACGCACGACCGAGTTTGACGCAAGTGTGACGCGTATGCCGCTCACCATTCTTGATGTTGCCTACCCACAGCTTGGCCTTGGTGGCAGCGCGAGCGGAGCGATGTCATATCGCGTCGTGAACGGCGGATTGCCAGACGGAAAGGCCAATATCAGGATCAGCGGACTGACGCGTTCGGGGCTTGTCCTCACCTCCAAACCGCTCGATCTTGGCATCGCCGCAGTGCTGAGCGCAAACAATGCCGCCGCACGCGCAGTCGCGGTCAGCGGCGGACAGACAATCGGGCGCGGGCAAATCAAACTGTCACCAACTGCCGGGCCTGATCTGATAACCCGCCTCAACCGTGCACCGATGTTTGCCCAGCTTCGCTTCAACGGTGCTGCCGATACGCTGTGGCGGCTTGCCGGGGTTGAGGCACTTGATCTGTCTGGCCCCGTCGCAATTGGGGCCGATATTTCCGGGACGCTCGATGATCCACGTATCGCGGGTTCGCTACGCACCAATGGCGCGCGGATCGAAAGCGCGGTTACTGGCATGGTGCTCACGGGCGTCAAGGCAAGCGGGCGTTTTGGCGGATCAACACTGACCATTGACCAATTCACCGCAGCCTCTGGCAAAGACGGCAAGCTTTCAGGAAGCGGCACTTTCAATCTCTCATCGGCAAGCGGCTTTGCGATGAACCTGAATGTGGTTGCCGATCAGGCGAAACTGATTGCGCGTGACGAATTGGCAGCAACCGTTACAGGGCCGCTATCACTCAAATCAGACATAAATGGCGGGCTTATTTCAGGCGATATTATTCTCGATAAAAGCAGTTACCGGCTTGGTCGCGCCGCATCGGCGGTTGCTGCGATTTCGCAGCTCAATGTGACTGAGATCAACACCAATGTCGGTGCGCCGGTGCGCCGCGCAGGCCCAACCGGCTGGCAACTCGCGATCAAGGCACGCGCACCCGGGCGGGTATCCGTCACCGGGCTTGGCATTGAAAGCGAATGGCGCGCGCGGCTTGAAATCGGCGGATCGGTGAATGCACCGGTCATTCGCGGACAGGCCGATCTTGTACGCGGCGGCTATGAATTTGCCGGGCGGCGTTTTGATCTGGCGCGCGGCGTCATCCGCTTTCAAGGCGAAAGCCCGCCCGATCCGATCCTCGATATTGTGGCAAATGGTGATACCCAAGGACTCAACGCCACTATCCGCGTCACCGGTACCGGACAGCGCCCCGAAATCGCATTTAGCAGCACCCCTGCCCTGCCACAGGATGAGCTTCTCTCACGCCTACTGTTCGGCACATCGATCACCAACCTCTCGGCACCCGAAGCCGTTCAACTTGCGTCAGCCGTGGCATCGCTCCAAGGCGGTGGCAACGGGCTGAACCCGATCAATGCGCTGCGCAATGCTATTGGGCTAGATCGCCTTCGTATTCTCCCCGCCGATACGACCACGGGCCAGCGCACCTCGATTGCAGCAGGCAAATATCTCACGCGGAAGTTATATTTCGAGGTGATAACCGATGGCCAAGGCTATTCTGCCACGCGGGCTGAGTTTCAGATCACACGCTGGCTCTCGCTCCTTTCGACAATATCGAGCATCGGCCGCCAATCGGCGACCGTCAGAGTGTCAAAGGATTATTGAGGCGGTTTAGCTGCTTGCCGCTGGTGCCGACTGCAACTGGATATAATTTTGCAGTCCCATCCGCTCAATCATCTCAAACTGCATTTCGATTGTATCAACATGTTCCTCCTCATTTTCGAGGATATGCGCGAAAAGGTCGCGGCTGACATAATCACGAACAGTTTCGCAGTGGGCGATGGCTTCCTTGAGCTGCGGCACAGCCTCATTTTCCAGCGCGAGATCAGATTTGAGGATCTCCTCAACCGTCTCGCCAATTTTCAAACGACCCAAAAGCTGGAAATTGGGGAGACCTTCAAGGAACAATATCCGCTCGGCAAGCTGGTCGGCATGCTTCATTTCGTCAATCGATTCATGATATTCAAAATCGGCAAGCTTGGAAATGCCCCAGTTTTTGAGCATTTTGGCATGGAGGAAATATTGATTGATCGCGGTCAGCTCATTTTTGAGCGCCTCGTTCAAATATTCTATTACTTTTGCGTCGCCCTTCACAAGCCGCTCCTGTCGGTTAAATCAAACCGGTAGCATAGTACAAAGCACATTAGTTAAACAGTCATAAAACGGCAGTTTTTAAGGGTTTTTTAAGCGCTAATGCTAAGCGGTTGCACGTTCGGCGCTGATAATAGTTCGCGCAAACGAAAGGCATTGGCCACATTTTGGCTTGCGCCCCATGGAGGCGTAAGCGCTGTTGGGGCAATTCGCCCCTTCACGCACGGCTGCACGAAAATCCCGCTCTCTGATCGCATTGCAAACACAAATGATCATTACAAACCTCGCTATTGCGAATCATTCCTAAATTAAAAGAGATTAATTCGCAATAGCGGATTTTCACGTCGACAAATCAGCTTGGCAGGCCGCTGATCGATTTGATTTCCATAAAGTCACGCAGGCCAAACATTCCGGCTTCGCGGCCATTACCCGACTGCTTATACCCGCCAAACGGAGCGCCCGGCGCAGGCCCCCAATTATTGATGGCGACCATTCCGGCACGCAGCTTTGGCGCAACCTTGGCCGCTTCGGTCGGATCGCCCGAAATAACTGCAGAGAGGCCATATTCGGTATCATTGGCAATCGAAACCGCCTGATCAAGCGTATCATACGCCATCACAGTCGCAACCGGGCCAAACACTTCTTCGCGCGCAATGCGCATATCCGGGGTCACGCCGCTGAATACCGTTGGCTTGATATAATAGCCGCGATTAACATTAGCAGGCCGATCTGTGCCACCGGTTTCAAGCGTTGCGCCTTCATCAATCGCAGACTGGATCAGCCCCTGGATTTTCTCATACTGCGCCTTGTTCACAACCGGGCCGATATGTGCGCCTTCGGCCAGCGGATCGCCAACGCTTGTGCCATCAAACATCGCCTTGATGAAGCTGACCGCCTCACCCTCTTGATCCTTGTGAACCAGAATACGCGTCGGCGCGATGCAGCTTTGTCCGGTGTTGATGAGCACGCCCATCACCGTTGGCGGCAGAACAGCCGCCAAGTCAGCGCCGGGAAGCACGACGTTGGGGGATTTTCCGCCAAGTTCCTGATGCACGCGCTTAACGGTATCAGCGGCTGCCTTCGCCACGAGAACGCCCGCACGCGTTGATCCGGTGAAGCTCACCATATCGACATCCTTATGCGCAGAGATTGCCCCGCCAACAGTTGGCCCATCGCCGAGCACAAGGTTGAACACGCCCGCAGGAACGCCCGCCGCATGCATGATTTCGGTCAAAATAACTGCGTTGCCGGGGCATTCTTCGGAAGGCTTCAAAACCATTGTATTGCCACCCGCAAGCGCAGGCGCAACCTTGAGCGCAATCTGGTTAAGCGGCCAATTCCACGGCGTAATCATACCAACAACACCGATGGGCTCATACACGACTGTATTCGCGCCGTGCTTTTCAGCAAACACAAAATCCTTGAGCGCGGCCATCGTACCCAGAAATCCACCAAGTCCAGCGGGGCCCTGTGCTGCCGCCGCAAAGCTGACCGGCGCGCCCATTTCATTTGCCATCGATTTGGCGAGATCAGGAAGCCGCTTTTTATATTCTTCAATAATCCGACCAAGCAGTTCGAGCCGCTCTTCGCGCGTGGTTTGCGAATAGGTAACGAAGGCTTTTTTAGCGGCGGCAACGGCGGCATCGACATCGGCCTTGGTACCCATCGTGATTTCGGTGCAGGCCTCTTCAGTTGAGGGGCTGATCACCTCATGCCGGGTGCCACCGATGCTCTCGACCCACGCACCATTGATATAATGCTTCAAATAGCTGTCCATAGTCACTCTCCTTCGATTCGCGGGGAACATTGATGGGTTTTGATGTGAGACTTTTCGCTGCGACGTCAAGCACTACCCCCGCATCCGATCATCTTTGCCACCATAAACCGTCAACATCGAGCAAGCGTGACCGCACCGACGGCGTGACAAGCTATGGCCCGGTTGCGCCACGAAACAGAGATGCGATTCCCCAGAAGGCTTAAGCTGGGCGGCGGCGCGCCGTCTTTTACTCTAGAGTCGATTTTTTTTGCGCAGGAAAGAGTGACATAATGGCAAGCAGCCTATCAGGCTCGGCAGACCCCCGCATGAATTCTGCACATTGCGTTGCGGCCAACTCCGCTGAACAAACCCGCATATTGATGCTGCTTGAGCAAGTTTCGTCAATTGCGAACCGAAGCGACGACCCGATCGCATTACTCAAAGTCATTGTTGCGCTCACTACGACATATTTCGGCTTTCTTGGCGGAAACGCGTTGGTACGCGACGGCGGCGATGGCGAAATCGAACTGCGTGGCTGTGGCGCGGCATTTGCGGCCGATGATGACGCTAACGCGAATTTCGTCGAGATTTGCAATCGCTTTTCAACATGGGGCTGCGCAACAATCCCCGGACGTTTGCTGCTCGATCCGGTGACATCATGCCTTACCGAATTGCAAACGCTCACCAATTTTTCGCGCCACCGGGAAGCCGTGTCACTTGGCGCACACACTATGGTTGCAGTGCCGATATTGGTTGACGGAGGCATCGTTGGCGCGTTCGAGTTTTTTCTTGATACCGACGGCGCTCGCAATCACGCACGCATCTTTCA
>JBBTEI010000105.1:0-49410 GCA_038042405.1 Pseudomonadota bacterium | reverse complement strand
CGACCTCATCGCACTGATGGCTTCTGTCAGCCTGCCAGTAAATCTGGAAATGGCCGCGACGGAAGAAATGGTTGAAATTGCCCTGCGCTATAAACCCCATGCTGCGTGCATCGTTCCGGAAAGACGTGAGGAACGGACGACCGAAGGCGGGCTTGATGCCGCTGGTCAGCACAACCACCTCGCGCCGCTGATCACACGGCTCAATGATGCCGGGATTCGCGTTAGTCTGTTTATTGAACCTTCGGCCCGCCAAATCGAAGCGGCACTGCGCCTGCGCGCGCCGGTAGTTGAGCTGCACACTGGCCGCTATGCACATAGTGAGGGCGAAGCACTCACCACCGAACTCGCGCGGATTGCAGAAGCCGCTGCACTATGCGCGAAAAACGGGATTGAGCCGCACGCCGGTCACGGGCTGACGTTCGACAATGTTCAGCCAATTGCCGCCATTCCGCAGCTTGCAGAGCTCAATATCGGCCATTTCCTTGTGGGTGAGGCGATCTTTATCGGGCTTGAAGCCAGCATCCGCCGGATGCGCGCATTGATGGACGAAGCCCGGTGATTATCGGGCTTGGCTCTGATCTGTGCAATATAGAGCGCATTCAAAGCTCACTTGACCGCTTTGGTGCGCGCTTCAGGGCGCGTGTTTTTACCGAGACCGAAAATGCCAAAGCGGAAAAGCGCCCTTTTACGGCTGCCGGCACTTATGCCAAACGCTTCGCGGCCAAAGAAGCTTTTTCAAAGGCTGTTGGCACTGGCTTCAAGCATGGCGTCTTCATGAAAGATATTGGCGTAGTCAACGCGCCATCCGGCGCGCCAACACTTCTGCTCACGGGCGGTGCCAAAGCGCGGCTTGAAGCCATGATCCCCGCAGGCTATGCCCCGCGTATTCATCTAACGCTCACCGACGACCATCCATGGGCGCAAGCGTTTGTAATTATCGAAGCGATTCCCAATTCGGAATGAGGAAATGTTGTGACAGAGCAAGTTGACACCATCCCATCTGCTGCCGTTGCAGCACAAGGCACTGACTGGTGGGCGGAAGCCAAGGGGGTGTTCTGGCTGATCCTTGCTGTGCTTGGCTTCCACAGCTTCATCGCAAAACCTTTTTACATTCCTTCTGAATCGATGATGCCCGGGCTGCTCAAGGGCGATCGATTGGTTGTGACCAAATATCCTTATGGCTGGTCATTTGTCTCGCCAACTTTTCACCTATTGCCGTTTATGAATGGCCGCATTCTCGGAAGTTTGCCTGAACGTGGCGATGTTGTCATTGCCAGCCCTCCAGGAGTTAAGCAGGACTATATCAAGCGTGTCATTGGCCTTCCCGGAGACAGAATCGAAGTTCGTGGCGGCATCGTCATTTTGAACGGTGTGCCGATCAAACGCGGCTCTTTGGAATCGCGACAGATCCCAATTGATGTCAACACACCCTGCAATGATGGGCTGACGAGCGAAAGTGGCGGCGCGGACTTTTGCGTGGTGCCGGTTTACCGTGAAACACTGCCCAACGGGCGCAGTTATGATACGATTGATCTCGGCAACAGATCCCAAGGCGATGATTTCGCGGCCATAACCGTTCCTGAAAACCATGTTTTCCTGATGGGGGACAACCGCGACAACTCGTCCGACAGTCGCTTTCCAGTCGATCAGGATGGACTGGGCGGGCCGGTGCCTTGGGAAAACATCGGCGGACGCGCCGAATTTATCACATTCTCGCTTGATGGTACGACGCGGATTACCAACCCAGTAACCTGGTTCAGCGCGCTGCGTTCCGGTCGGGCAGGATCAAGCCTGAGACCAAGCGAGGAAAAATAAATTTATCCGCTTGTAACGGCTTAGTTAGGCACAGACTGCGGTGCTCCCTCGGCACCGCCGGGGACTTGGCCTTGTTGCTGCATTTGCTGCTGCATCGCCTCAATTTCCGCCATGCTCTTAAAATCAAGCAGATCTACAGTGAACACTAGATCAGAATTGGGCGGAATGGGGCCAGTCGATTGCGCGCCATAACCAAGCGCTGCGGGAATGCACAATTTATATGCCCCGCCCTTCTGCATCAGCTTCAAACCTTCACTAAAGCCAGGCACGACCTGCGACACAGGGAAAGGCGTCTTGTTATTGGCATCAAATTCCTTGCCATCGGTGGCGAGGGTGCCTTTATAATTAACGAGCACGACATCGCTGTCGGTCGGCTTTGGCCCTTCACCGGCTTTGACAACCGTATAGCCAAGACCTGACGCCGTTACTGTCTTGCAGGCTCCTGACGAGCCAACACCGCCGGTACCAGCCCAAGCCACACCGCCTGCGATTGCAACCGCGAGCGCAAGCCCACCCCACAATTTTATGAGTGAGCTTTTTTCAGTGGGGGGAATCGGCACGGCAGTAACAGACATTGGAACACCTCTTGATCAAGCTGAATCGGTCGTGGCGTTTATTTTACGCCATCACGCTCCATGCGCTTGCGATCCATCTTGCGGGCACGGCGCACAGCAGCAGCCTTTTCACGCGCACGCTTTTCAGATGGCTTTTCATAGTGACGACGAAGCTTCATCTCACGATAAACGCCTTCGCGCTGCAGCTTCTTCTTGAGCGCGCGCAGCGCCTGATCGACATTATTATCGCGAACGATGATTTGCATAAATTGGTCACACTCCAGATCAAAAAACAGCCTGATCGATCCAAACGGATCGACAAACCCGAACACAAATAGGGAATCGCTGCGGCAAAATGCCACATCTCTCGGCTGCCCTTAACAACCGATTCCTTAAAACTCAAGCCGCATTGCATCATCGCCCCGGCTTTGCGATAAGCCCGTCGTACAAGAGGAGGAGATCATTATGGCGACGGCGCTTAACCAGCAAACCCAGTATAGCGAAGCCGAATGGACGGCGCGGCAGGAACTTGCGGCTTGTTATCGCGTGTTTGCGATGCTCGGCTGGGATGAAATGATTTTCAACCATATCACGGTAAAGATTGACGGTGAGGACGGTGCGTTCCTAATCAACCCCTACGGCCTGCATTTCAGCGAAATCAAGGCATCGAACCTTGTAAAGATCGATATTGACGGCAACAAACTTGATGATAATCCCTATCCAGTCAACCGCGCAGGCTTTGTTCAGCACAGCCTTTTCCACCGCGAGCTGCCTGACGCCCATGCGATCATCCATACCCATACCACCGCAACGATGGCGGTCTGTTCACTTGAAGGCGGGCTTCAGCCTGTGAATTTCTATGCCTGCAACTTCATGGGTCAGCTTGGCTATCATGATTTTGAAGGCGTAACAGTACGTGACGAAGAGGGGCCAAATTTTCTCAAGAGTCTTGGGGATAAACGGATCCTAATGCTACGCAATCATGGCCCGGTCGTGATGGGAAAAACACTGCCAGACGCCTTTATCAAGCATTGGGTGCTCCAACGAGCCTGCGAGATACAGATGGCTACGCTCTCGATGGGCAAACCAATCCCCATTAGCGATGATGTGGTTCGTGTGCATCAACGTGATATTGGCCAAACGCAGATTCCGGGTGGCTCGGGCCGTCATGAATTTAACGCAATGGTGCGCCTCGTTGATAAGATTGATACGAGTTGGCGTGACTAAATTCACCGTCAATAATCAGCCCGTCCAATACCGCCTTGATCCCGCAACACCCTTGCTGTGGGCACTGCGCGATGCGTCAAATCTGACAGGCACCAAATATGGCTGCGGTACCGGAGATTGTGGGGCGTGTACCGTTGATGTTGATGGCCGTGCGGTGCGTAGTTGCACAGTGCCAATCGGTGCGATCGAGGGCAGCTTTGTCACGACAATTGAAGCACTGTCGCGTGATCGCAGCCACCCCGTACAGCAAGCGTGGGCCGCCGAGGGCGTACCACAATGCGGCTTTTGTCAGCCGGGGGTCATTATGGCGGTAGCGATCCTGCTTAAATCCAATCCACGCCCAAGCGACGATGATATCAATGCCGCGATTACCAATATCTGCCGCTGCGGCACATATCCAAGGATCAGACGGGCGGTGAAGCGCGCCGCCGCTGCATTGCGCGGCGAGGAGCGTATTGTGGCGGCGCCTCCCCCCGGCATTGCGCCAGATGACGCTGCACGCGCAGTGCCCGCGCTTACACCGGTCAAACCCGAATAGCTTTCGATATGCTTTATCGTTCGTTAAGCTGCGGCTCATCAGCAAAGTTGCACTCTTAAGCCCGTTCATGACGCGTTTTGAGTCGTGACAAGTTTGAGGAGTGACTTGGACTATGCGTAGCTTTAGCAACAGCCTGATTTTGGCAGCGGCTGCATTGGCATCGGTTTCGACTGGCGCGCTCGCGCAGGTGACCAATGATATCGATGCGATCGAGAGCCGCCAGCGTGTTCGCGAATCCGCGCCGCAGCGGGTCGAGCGCGCCCGCGCACAGCAGCCCCAAGTGCAGGTTCAACAGGCCGCGCAGCAAGAGCGGCGCGTGTTTCAATCGCGCGCGCAGCAACAGGGCAATGTTGAGGTCAGGCGTGATCGTGGCGATTTTGAACGCCGCGCCAATCGCGAGCAAAACAACGTCGAAGTTCCCCGCGACAACCGCCGCTTTGATAACCGCCGGGGCGGGGCTGTAACTGGCTCAAACTCGCAATCCGCTGTGGTTGTAGCCCCAGAGGATCGCCGTGACGATGGCCGCCGCTTTGAACAGAGCGATGGCCAGCGCTTTGGGCGCAATGAAGAATATCGTTCGGATCGCGACGAAAACCGACGTCTGGACCGCGATGATCTCTGGCGGCGCGGCGAGGGCGCTCGCGACGGCAATTGGTACCGCGATAGCGGCGGCAAGTGGCAGCGCCGCGAGGGTCGCGGTTTTGGCAACCGTGACAACCGCAACTACGGTTATAACAACGGCAATAAGGAATTCCGCTGGAACCGCGATTGGCGGCGTGACAATCGCTATGACTGGAAAGCATACCGCTTTTCAAACCGCAACTTTTTCCACCAGCCGCGCTATTATGATCCGTTTGGATCACGCTATGGCTATCAGCGGTTCAGCATCGGCATCCGGATTGGCCCAAGCTATTACAATGATCGTTACTGGATCAGCGATCCCTTTGCTTACCGCCTGCCCTATACTAGCGGGCCCTACCGCTGGGTGCGCTATTATGACGATGTGTTGTTAATCGATCTACGCGATGGCGCGGTGGTCGATGTAATCCACGACTTCTTCTGGTAAGTACAGCCACACCAACATGACAAACGCCCGGAGTGGAAACGCTCCGGGTGTTTTTGTAAGGGCTTGCATCACGCGCTGCCTGCCGCCAATCTGGCAGGAACCAAGGGAGCAATGATGCGAAATTTACTGATCGGGATCGCGGCGACACTCGCCGCAACAGGCGCAGCGCGCGCTGAAACAATCGTCATTCACGCAGGACGGCTGATCAGCGATGCCGCAACGGCGGCTTCTGGGCCTTCGACGATTACTGTCACAGACGGCAAGATAGTCGCGATCAGTTCAGGACTGAAGCCTGCCGAACCCGGCGTAAAACTTATTGATCTTTCGAGCAAAACCGTGCTGCCCGGCCTCATTGACAGCCATGTTCATCTCTCGGGTGATCCTGGCGGCGATTATCGCAGTGAGGCGGTTGATCCCGATGAATGGGGCGTAATCGTCGGGGCAAAGAATGCGCGACTGTCTGCGCTGGCTGGTTTTACCACGGTCCGTGATCTTGGCTCTGCCCAACTTGTTGGATTTGCCCTGCGTGATGGCACCGCCAAAGGCCTGATTCCCGGGCCACGCATCCTCTCGGCGGGGACCGCGATTTCAATTATCGGCGGCCACGGCGACGTGTCGGGTTTCCGCCCCGAAGTGAACGCAGTGCTTGACGGCAACAATACCTGCACAGGCGCAATCCAGTGCGCAGCGCGCGTACGCGAAGCCTCCAAACGCGGGGCGGACGTTATCAAAATCACCGCAACCGGTGGTGTACTGAGCCAGCAGGCGCGCGGTTTGGGCCAACACTTCACTGATGAAGAAATGGCTGCCATCGTCACCACAGCCCACGGTCTTGGCCTCAAGGTTGCTGCCCATGCCCACGGCGCGCGCGGGATCGAAGGGGCGGCCAAAGCAGGCGTCGATTCTATCGAACATGGCACTTTTGCCGATGCCGCCGCCCTCAAAATAATGAAAACAAGCGGCAGTTATATGGTGCCGACGCTGATGGCGTTTACCGGCATCCGCGAACGGCTTGGCAAAAATATCTACACGCCAACGGTTGAAGCCAAAGTGCGCGAAACGCTCAAATCAGTTGGCCTAGCACTTAAATCAGCCCGCGAAATGGGCGTGCCAATTGCCTTTGGTACTGACTCAGGTGTATTTGAACATGGCCGAAACGCGCAGGAATTTGCGCAGATGGTTGAACTCGGCGGACTGACCCCGGCACAAGCGATTGCCACCGCGACAACGGGGGCGGCAAAACTGCTTGGCATTGAAAATGAGGCGGGACGGATTGCGCCTGGCTATTCGGCTGATATTATCGCGGTCACCGGCGACCCGATCGCCAATATTCGCACGCTTGAAAAGGTTGATTTCGTGATGGTGAGAGGCCGCGTAATCGAGTGAGTAGCGCGCTGAAAAAACAGGCACTGGGATCAACCAAACTTGCCGAGACCGGCAAAAATGTCCGCCGCAAACTCAAAAAACATGACCGCGTCGAGATTGTTTCGGGCGGCGGGCTTGATCTGTATATCGTCCAGCATTTCATGACCGGCGAAGAATGCGCCGAACTCGTTTCGCTGATCGATACCGACGCGTTCCCTTCAAAACTCTATGAAGGCACCGAACAAAAGGGATTTCGCACCAGCTTTAGCTGCAACCTTGATCCGCATCATCCGTTGGTCGCGCGGATTGAGGGGCGGATTTGCACACTGATGGGGGTTGACCGCCGTCATGGCGAAACGCTTCAGGGCCAGCGCTATGACGTTGGACAGCAGTTCAAGCCGCATTATGATCATTTCTTCCCGAGCCAACCTTACTGGGAGGATGAACGCAAATCAGGCGGGCAGCGGAGCTGGACAGCGATGATCTATCTCAACGAACCCGAATCAGGGGGTGAAACCAATTTCCCCAATGCCGGCATGTGCGTATCCCCCCGCACCGCGATGCTGGTGATGTGGAATAATATGAATGATATCGGTGCGCCCAACACGCTGACCCTCCACGAAGGCGTACCCGTAAACGCAGGGCGCAAATATATCGTCACCAAATGGTTCCGCGAGCGTTTCTGGGCGGTGGGCTGAAGCGCGGCTATTCAATTCAAGCCTAAAACCGTTTCATCACAGCCAAAAACGCTTCGCCATAATCTTCGAGTTTGCGCGCACCGATGCCGGTGATGAGGGCCATATCACGGAGCGATTTGGGCCTGATTTGCGCCATATCGCGCAGCGTTGCATCGTGGAAGATGACGTAGGGGGGGACGCCTGCACTGGCCGCAAGTTCACGGCGTTTGGCGCGCAGTGCTTCGAACAGCGGATCGCCGCTTGGATTGGGCGCGCCTTCGCTGCGGCGTTTGCGCTCACGCTTGGGGGCCATGACAAGCGCGAGCGATTGATCGCCTTTGAGGATCGCTTTGGCTTCGGGCCCGAACATCAATCCGCCATGTTCATTGTTGCGCAGGGCATCCTTGAGCAGCAACGAACGCGCAACCGGCTTGATAAGTGCGGCCTCCTCTCCGCTGATAATCCCGAACACCGAAAGCCGGTCATGGCCAAGCTTGGTCGCGCGTTCATCAGCGCGTCCGGTGAGGATGTTTTCGAGATGGCCAACGCCGAAGCTTTGCCCCGTGCGGTAAACAGCGGACAGGAATTTGCGCGCAATCTCGCTTACGTTAATCGCCTTGGGCGGGGACAGGCAATTATCGCAGTTACCGCACTTTTCCGGTGGGGTTTCGCCGAAATGTCGCAGCAGGATGGCGCGCCTGCATCCCCCCGTTTCAACCAGCGCACCGAGTGACGCAAGCCGCGCGCGTTCGCCGGGAAGGCGGGTGGGCTCGACATCGCCAAGCCATTGCCGCGCGCGGGAAAAATCCTCAGCGCCCCAGAACATATGTGCCGTAGCAGCATCGCCGTCACGCCCGGCGCGGCCGGTTTCCTGATAATAGGATTCAATCGATTTGGGCAGGCCGGCATGGGCCACGAACCGGACGTCGGGCTTGTCGATCCCCATTCCAAAGGCAATTGTGGCGACCATCACCATATCTTCGCTAGCGACAAAATCGGCCTGATTTCGCCTACGAATATCGGGATCAAGCCCGGCATGATAGGCGCGCACGGGTCGCCCGGTTTTCCGCAATTGCTCGGCGAGCTTATCGACTCCGGCGCGCGACTGGACATAGATGATCCCCGCACCCGGCGTTGTTGTAACAATATCGGCGATTTGCGCGGTCGTCCCTGCCTTTGGCGTGATCGCATAGCGGATATTGGGCCGGTCAAACCCTGCGACGATCATCCCGCCGACGGGAATGCCAAGCTGCGCCAAAATGTCACCGCGCGTGTGGGCATCAGCCGTCGCGGTCAATGCCAGACGCGGGACATCGAGAAAATCATCCATCAGCGGGCGGAGCAGACGGTAATCGGGGCGAAAATCATGCCCCCATTCGGACACGCAGTGCGCCTCATCAATCGCAAAGAGCGAAATTTTCCCCTCACGCAGCAGCCCGCGAAATTCATGCCCTGATGCGCGTTCAGGGGCAACGTAGAGCAAATCAAGCGCGCCGCTGCGAAATCGCTCAATCGTTTCGGCACGATTATCATCAACCGAGGTCAGCGTTGCCGCGCGGATACCAACAGCGGTTGCCGCACGCATTTGATCGTGCATCAGCGCGATGAGCGGGGAGATAACGATGCACGTCCCCTCAAACATCGTCGCCGGAAGCTGATAGCATAGCGATTTGCCCGCACCCGTTGGCATGACGGCAAGGGTGCGTTCGCCCGCCAGCACACGGTCAACAACCTGGCGTTGCACCCCGCGAAATTCGGAAAAGCCGAAAACCTGCTTCAGACGCTCAGCAACAGTCACTGCGCGGCGACCATCTCATCATCGCTTTCGGCCTGTTGGCGCATCCACATCTCGGCGTAGAGGCTATTTTTGCGCAACAGTTCGGCGTGGGTGCCAGTTTCGGCAACGCGGCCCGCATCAAGCACGATGATCGCGTCGGCATCGACGATGGTTGAAAGCCGGTGCGCGATGATGATTGTCGTCCGCCGTTCCGAAACGCGGTCAAGTGTGGCCTGAATATCGGCCTCGGTTCGGCTATCGAGCGCGCTTGTCGCTTCATCAAGGATCAGGATCGGCGGATTTTTGAGCAATGTGCGCGCGATTGCCACGCGCTGTTTCTCACCGCCGGAGAGTTTTAGGCCACGTTCACCAACCTTGGCCTCATATTGATCGGGCAGGCTGGCAATAAAGCCGTGGATCGCAGCCCCGCGCGCGGCGTCTTCAATCTCGTCCTGCGTCGATCCTTCGCGACCATAGCCGATGTTATAACCAATGCTGTTATTGAACAGCACCGTATCCTGCGGGACAATGCCGATGCTGGCGCGAAGCGAGCTTTGCGTGACATCGCGGATATCCTGCCCGTCAAGCGTGATCCGCCCGCCCGTCACATCATAAAAGCGGTAGAGCAGCCGGGCGATGGTTGATTTGCCGGCCCCCGACGGCCCAACCACCGCGAGCGTAGCGCCGGGCGGAATCGCAAAGCTAACGCCGTTCAGGATCTGCCGCTCGGGATCATAACCAAAGGTCACGCCCTCAAACGCGAGCGCGCCGCCACTGATCAATAGTGCTGGCGCGCCGGGCTTATCGACAATTTCGGGCGCTGCATCGATGAGTTCAAACATCGCGGCCATATCGATAATCCCCTGACGAACCGTGCGGTACACCATCCCGAGCATATCAAGCGGACGGAAAAGCTGCGCGAGCAGCGTATTCACAAACACGACGTCGCCGGTCGTAAACCAGCCCTTTGACCAGCCCCACACGGTGTAACCCATTGCGCCCGCCATCATCAGATTGGTGATGAGCGATTGGCCAATATTGAGCAGCGCAAGCGAATTTTCCGATTTTACCGCCGCATCGGCCCATGCCTTGGCCACTTTGCCATAAGCCTTCGTCTCACGCGCTTCGGCATTGAAATATTTGACCGTTTCATAATTGAGCAGGCTATCCACCGAACGCGCCACCGTCTGCGTATCGAGATCATTCATCTCTTCACGCAGCTTGGCGCGCCAATCGGTGATGCGCTGGGTGAAAAATATATAAATAGCGACCATAACCATCGTCGCCGCGACCAGCCCGACGCCGAATTTCGTCCAGAAAATGATCGAAACACCGATCAGTTCAATGATGGTCGGCGCGATGTTGAACAACAGGAAATAGAGCATGATATCAATGCTCTTGGTGCCGCGCTCGATCACTTTTGTGACCGCGCCCGTCCGCCGGTTCATATGGAATCGCATCGAGAGAGAGTGAAGATGCGCAAAGACATTTTCGGCCAGACGCCGCGTCGCATCCTGGCCGACGCGTTCGAATACGGTATTGCGCAGATTATCGAACAGCACCCCGGCAAAACGCGCGCCGGCATAGGCCGCAACCAGCGCAATCGCGATGATGACGCCGCTTTCCTGCCCCGGCGTCATCCGGTCAATCGCCTGCCCGTAGAGCCAGCCCATGCTGAACATCACAAGCTTTGAAGCGAGCACCAGCAGCAGCGCGATCACAATGCGGACGCGCAGCGCTGGCTGATCCTTGGGCCACAAATAGGGCAGGAATCGACGCATCACCGCAAAATCGAGATTGGTGGCTTCAGTCGTTTGCGTCGCGAGCGGGGGCATGCCGCCCATTTAGGACAATTCGGCGCACTGTCCATGACAGCACGATGCTATTTTATTGCAAATTGATGAATTTATGCACAGCGTGCGATTCAATAATCGATTGAGCCCCGCCAAGATGTACCAGAATTTCGCACCGTCCGATTGTTCCGCCCCGGCTTTGTCGCTCTTACTTGGCGAAGCCCGCGTGGTTGGGGATTGGGCGCGGGGTGCGCGGTATAATCGCGGGATTGCCAAGGCGCATCAGGGCGACGGACATCCGGTGATGATTCTGCCCGGCTTCATGGTTGCCGAAATACGGATGGAATTGCTGCGCCATACGTTGGGTCGCGCAGGCTACCGCGCCTTTGGGTGGGGGCTTGGCCGCAATCTGGGCGTAACGGCGGATATACTCGACCGCCTCGACACACAGCTTGATATGATCGAACGCGAAGCAGACGGCCCGGTGACATTGCTGGGCTGGAGTCTGGGCGGGTTGATCGCGCGCGAATATGCCAAGCGCGCGCCGCACCGCATTGCCCGCGTCATTACCATGGGCAGCCCTTTTTCAGGGGATCCGCGTGCGAATAATGCGTGGCGCGTTTATGAATGGGTGACGAAGCATCCGGTAGATGCGCCGCCGATTGAAACGCGACTGGCCGAAAAGCCACCGGTGCCAACCTATGCACTGTGGTCACGTCGCGACGGAATCGTTTCGCCTGCCAGCGCCTGCGGTCGCCCCGGCGAATCGGATGAGGCGATCGAGGTTGATTGCGGCCATCTTGCCTTTGCGTGCGCGCCACAAGTGGTTGAGGCGGTGCTCAATCTCTTGAAGCGCGCAGATTAAACCGCTCCCTAAAACCGCTGCTGCCGCTCATAGAGCGACTTATATTGCTGAATCCGGGTGACGCGAAGGCCCGGCATACCCGAACGGTCAACCGCGCGCTGCCATCCGGCAAATTCTTCGAGCGTCAGGCTGTAACGATCACAAACCTCGTCAATGCTGAGCAGGCCACCGTTTACAGCGGCGACAACCTCGGCCTTGCGACGCACAACCCAGCGGGTCGTGTTTGGCGGCGGCAAGCTATCAACCGTCAGCGATTCGCCCAAGGGACCAATAACTTGCGCTGGACGTATTTTCTGGTTCTCAATCATTCTTACCTCAAACTCGGGCGGGAAAGCCCGTATACTTGCCATGTTGTTAGCCTTACCCGAAAAGCGTTGAACGAACGCTGAAACGCCAAGGTAAATGCAGCATTCACAAAGATTTACTTTCGGTTGCGATCACGCTTGCAACGTCTGCATGAAAGCTTGGCGAAACGAGCGCGGGGAGCATGTCATGTGCACCCCCTGCACTATCAGATGCACCATTACGCCCAATCGTCGCCTGCGCCTTTGCTGTTGGCGAGACCGCCTGACGCGCCGAAACGCTGGCCAGCAGCATCCGGTAATCAAACGCAGGGTTAGCAGCTCCACTTCGGATGAGGCTGCGACGGGAAAATCCTAAATCCATTCAAGCCCTATGTCATAAAGGCATGAAGGCCTTGTAAAGACGAGAGAAACTCCCTGTTAATCTCGGTGGACTGTTGCTTAAGAAACATATCGTCTAAGGGCGTTCACCATGGATGATCTGTTTCAACTGGGCAGTGGTGATACACCGCGACGAATCGTGGTCGCGATGTCCGGCGGGGTTGATTCGTCGGTAGTGGCCGCGCTTGCCGCGCAATCAGGCGCGGAAACAATCGGAATCACACTCCAGCTTTATGATCATGGCAGTGCGGTCAAGCGTGCGGGAAGCTGCTGTGCGGGGCAGGATATCCGCGATGCCCGCGCCGTTGCCGATAGCATCGGCATTGCCCATTATGTGTTTGATCATGAAAGCCGTTTTCGCAATTCAGTGATTGATCATTTTGCCGATGAATATCTGCGCGGGCGCACGCCAATCCCGTGCGTGCGCTGCAATATGGGGGTCAAATTCACCGATCTATTCAGGCTCGCGCGTGAATTGGGTGCCGACTGCCTCGCCACCGGCCATTATGTGCGCCGCGTGACGGGCGCAGACGGAGCAGAACTTCACCGCGCGCTCGATCCTGCGCGCGATCAAAGCTATTTCCTGTTTGCAACGACGCAGGATCAGCTTGAATATCTGCGCTTTCCGCTTGGCGGGATGCCAAAGAGCGATGTCAGGCGAATCGCAGCCGAACTTGGTTTGGGCGTCGCCGCAAAGCCCGACAGTCAGGATATCTGCTTCGTGCCCGACGGCGATTATGCCAGTGTTGTCCGCAAAATCAGGCCAGAGGCCGAACGTGACGGCGCGATTGTCGATCTTGAGGGGCGTGAACTTGGCCGCCATAAAGGCTTGATCCACTATACCGTTGGCCAGCGTAAGGGGCTTGAACTTGGCGGGCTTGCCGAGCCGCTTTATGTGATCCGGCTTGAACCGGATGCGCAGCGCGTTGTCGTTGGCCCGCGTGCAGCGCTAGCGGTGAGCGCCGCGCGGCTGTCAGAACCAAGCTGGCTAGACCAT
The DNA here is from genome assembly GCA_038042405.1 of Pseudomonadota bacterium. Classification (GTDB taxonomy): domain Bacteria; phylum Pseudomonadota; class Alphaproteobacteria; order Sphingomonadales; family Sphingomonadaceae; genus Aquisediminimonas. Next base: position 36,053 of record JBBTEI010000105.1, on the reverse strand, counting down.
GTTGAAGGCCGGGCGGTAATGGCCAAAGTACGCTCACTCGCCAAGCCAGTCCCAGCGCGGATTGAGGGTGAATGGCTGATCTTCGACACGCCCGAATACGGCGTCTCACCGGGGCAAGCGGCGGTGCTCTATGACGGTGACCGCGTGCTTGGCGGCGCGTGGATCGAGGAAAGCCAGTCGGCCTACGCCGTGGCGGCCTAACACTCGACCACGTTGACCGCGAGGCCGCCGAGCGAGGTTTCCTTATATTTGCGGTTCATATCCGCCCCTGTCCGCCGCATCGTTTCGATCACCTGATCGAGGCTGACGCGGTGCGTGCCATCCCCCATCAGCGCGAGGCGCGAAGCCTCGATCGCCTTGATCGCGCCGACCGCGTTGCGCTCAATACAGGGGACTTGCACCAGCCCGCCAACCGGATCACAGGTAAGGCCGAGATTATGCTCCATGCCGATTTCGGCGGCATTTTCGATCTGGCCACTGGTGCCGCCCATCGCCGCTGCCAGCCCGGCAGCGGCCATTGAGCAGGCCACGCCAACCTCGCCCTGACAGCCAACCTCCGCGCCTGAAATCGAGGCATTTTCCTTGAACAGGCTGCCAATCGCGCCCGCCGTCAGCAGAAAATTGTCCGCCCCCGCCTCCGTCGCAGTCGGCACGAAGCGTTCGTAATAGCGCAGCACTGCTGGCACGATGCCCGCTGCACCGTTGGTTGGCGCCGTCACCACCCGGCCCCCGGCTGCATTTTCCTCATTCACCGCAAGCGCCCAGAGGTTGACCCAATCAAGCACCGACAGCGGATCGGCAAGCGCGCGTTCCTGCCGGGCAAGGATATGGCCATGAAACAGCGGCGCGCGGCGTTTAACCTTCAAACCGCCGGGAAGCTCACCCCCAGTCCGCATTCCCCGATCAATACAATCCGACATTGCCCCACGGATCAACGCCAATTTTGCGCGAACCGAAGCTTCGTCGGTTTGCGCGATTTCATTGGCGAGCGCGAGCGCGGCGATTGACAGCCCTGAAGCTTTGGACTGCGCGAGCAAGGCATCGCCCGAGGAAAAGCTATGCGGAATATCAACAAGGGTTGAAGGCGGGGCATTGGCGACAATCTGCGCTTCATCAACCACAGCTCCGCCGCCAATCGAATAGGCCGTCCATGTCCGCAATTCGGTGCCTGCACCATCATAGGCGGCAAAGCGCATTCCGTTTGAATGGAATGACAGCCGCTCCTTGCGATTGAAGAGCAGATCGCGCGGCTCGTCAAAGTAGATGCAGTGGACGCCGTCGAGCCTGATCTCACGCGTATTACGGATCGCCTCGACCATCGCAATCGCAGCGTCGGGGCAAACGGTATCGGGCCGCTGCCCGGCAAGCCCGAGCAGGATCGCATTATCGGTCGCATGGCCTTTCCCGGTGAAAGCAAGCGAGCCGTAAAGCGTTACGACAACACGCTCTGTCCGCTCCATCACCGCGTCACGGCGCAGCCCATTCACGAAATCACACGCCGCACTCATTGGCCCCATCGTATGCGATGATGAAGGGCCGACGCCGATCTTGAACAGTTCAAATACGCTGTGCACCATATCCGGTCGCCCCTATCGTTCGAGCCAGTGACGCCTGACGAAATAGGCGATTACGCCCATGCCAACCATTAAACACACCGCGACAACACCCCAGAATGCCCAAGGCTCTTTGGCATAGGGAATGCCCTCGACGTTCATCCCGAGCAGCCCTGTGAGAAAGGTCAGCGGCAGAAAAACGAAGGCGACAATCGCAATGATCAGCCCGCGTGAATCAAGCTGCTCGGCGCGCAGGTCGGTGAGTTCATCATGGACGATTGCCGCGCGTTCGCGAATTGATTCAAGTTCTTCGGCCATCCGCGCAAAACGGTCAGCGGCATCGCGCAGGTGGAGCCTGTCATCCTCGTCAAGCCAGTTGCACGGCTCGGTCGCGAGCCGTTCAAGCGCTGTACGCTGCGGCGACACAAAGCGGCGATAGCTGATCGCACGACTCCGCACATGATTGACCTTGCGGCGTAGTGCGCGCAGCCGTTCGCTTTCAATGCCGACCTCGATATCGTCAAGCGTATCGCCCATTGCCGCGATATAGGGATCAAGCTGTTCGGTGATTTCGACGGCAACTTCGGATACAAGATCACCACCATCGGTGATCGCTCCGTTCAAAAATTCGGCAATCACAGGCTCAAGTGCGAGTGGCGAACGATAGCTGAGCGAAATCGCCCGTCCCGTTTCGGCCCAGAAACGCATCGAAACCAACGGATCGGGATCATCCTCGGGGATCACGCCAAGCGCACGCAGGTTAACGAGCGCACCGTGGCCAATCGCATCGCTGCGCGGCCGCGTTTCAGAGGCAAGCAGCGCCCCCCGCGCGATTTCGGGAATGTCATCCTGCGATTTGAGCCAGGCCTGTGCATCATCAATCCGGCCATCAAGATGGAGCCAGACAAACTGCGCCTTGCCGAATTGGGCCGCCGCCTCGGCAAAGCTGGTTTCGGTCGCTGTGCCGCCGTTCAAGATAAATCCGCGCATTAGCGCCGCTCCAGATAGAGTATGATCCCGTCAAATGGCGGATCGGGCGGGGTAGAGCAAGCGCTGCGCACCGCATCGGCACGCCCGCGCGCAAGAATGGCGGAAGAAATGGCCGGAGTGTGGACGATCTGGTCAGCCTGGCCAAGCAGGCGTGCCTGACCAAGCGTGAGGTCATCGGGGTCATCCGAAGTTATAATGAGGTGGTGATAGCCTCCACCGGCTCCACCGTCCGGCGCGACGAGCCAGCGCGCGACATCTTCCCCATCATGCGCGGCAAGCACATCAAGAGGCCCGCCGGGATCAAGCGCTGCATCAATCGCGCGCCGCCGTTCGCTGGCACCCGTAAAACGCGCACGCATCGCACCGCGCGCCGCGTGCAACGCCATTGCCAGTCCACCAAGCGACTGTGGGATCAGCCCCTCAAGCCGCTGGCGTAGGGCTTTAGCCAGCCCCGCCGATGCGCCACCCGCGCCAATCGCGATCAGCACGGGATCACGGTCGATAATCGCAGGCAGCGTGAAATCGCACAGGCCGGGCCGGTCAACCGCATTGACGAGAATGCCGCGTGCTTTGAGCCGCACCACTGCCGCTTGTGCTTCTGCCTCTTCCTCAATCGCCACAATCGCGAGTGCTGCGGCACCCTCTTCGCCAACAATTTGTGCGCCTGTGCGTTCAAGCAGTGCCCGTTTGGCCGATGCACCCTCGCCACTCCCGAGCAGGATCACCGCACGGCCCTGCAAACGCACAAAAAGCGGCAGGCTGTGCATCAGCCCTTGACCCGCCACAATTTGTAAGGCGAGCGCGCGGGCAATGCGACGGGTTCAAGCCAATCGGGCACATGCCCTTTGGCAAGCTGCACATAAAAGCCTTTGGGATTTTGCACCGCATAGATCGTCGATTCAGACATGTTGGGGCAAATCAACAGCATCGTTGCGCCGTGGCGCTTCATAATGACGCGTGCACCATCGGCTGGCCCGCGAAATACCTTGTGAATATCAAGGATCGCAGCACCGTTGCGGTGATACGGGCCAGCGATGGCATTATGGTGCGTCACCGTGATCAGGCGTGGCCCCAAATCAACGAAGGTCATGATCGTTGCCTTGGGCAACAGCGCAATCGGGCGCAGCGCGGGCATCGTCGGGCAGGTTGAATTGGCCTTGTTGACCAGCTTCATGCGCAGGGTTGCGACATTGGGGTTAGGGATTTGCCCGATCACAAGCTGCGCCCACAACCCCGAAACGAACATGAATGCCGCTGTCGTACCGAACACCCGCACCAGCATATTATTATGCGCGCGCAGTTTGGGGATGATCGCCCAGCCAAGCACGGTTGCGCCAGGCACCGCAAACATGATTGCACTTGCCGCCGCGCGCGTTTGCCAGAGCAGCATCAGAGCGGAGAGCAGCGAAAGCAGCGCAACACTTGCCCACGCCGCCCCGCGTTCGCTCAGCCGTTCGCGCCACAACGCCCAGAAGCTTCCGAACAGCCCGATCAGCAGCACCGAAACCGAAAGGATCGTCGGCCAATTCTGCTTATAAAGCGGCTTGGCCTCGCTGATATTGGCGAGCCATAGCTTCTCCAGTTCGGGCGAAACCTGCTCTGGACGACCAAGGCAATCGGGCCAGACCAGCGCTAGAAAAGCGAGCGAGAGCGCGCCCGCCAGCGCTGCGAGCAGGAAGCGGTGACTGGTCTTTTCCGCGCGGATGAATGACAGCGCCACGAGCAGCGCGCCCGCCAGCACCATCACCGACAGCCACACCGGGGTCAGCGCATCACAGCGCGGCACGCGGTTTGCGTAAGACGCAAAACCGGCAAAACCGAGCGCAACCCCGACTGCAAGCGATGCGCCGTAGCTGCGTAGCCTAACCCGCTGTTCCTGATCGATAATCCAGCGCAAGCCAACCGCTGCCCCACCAATCGCGAGATAGAGGATCATTTCGAGCCCGATAACGAGCGAGAGCGCAGTCGCAATCCCGACAGCCAGTCCGCCGCGCATCTGCTTTGGATCAGCAAGCCCGGCGAGCATCAGCGTAAGCATCGCCAATTGCCAACCATGATGATCAATCCGCGTCGGCATGAACATAAGAAGGGCTGTGTATGAACACAGAAAAATGGCTGCCGCAACGATGAAGCTAGCAGGCGCAACCAACCGCCGCACGGTGAGGCCAAGCCCGACGAGCACAACACCGAGCGGGATCATAGGTGCAAGCGCAATCGCGACTTTTTCGGCCAACGCCCCGCCGAGAAACGGCTTGAAAATCAGAATGATGGCGACAATCGGCAGATCAACCAGATGCGACCAGTGGATATCGGCCCCGAGCGGCGGATTGAGCCGGTATTGGCGAAGATCGTACCAATCTTGGCCCTTGAGCAGCGCACGCACCTGCATCATCCGCAAATTATCGTCAGTATCACCGAGCGCGAACCAATTGATTTGCGGCCAGCGGTACAGCACGAGACCAACCGCGCTCAATACCCACAGCAACAGCAGCCAGCGCAGCCAGTGGCGCGAAAAAATGTCGGTGCTGTCGCTGGTCATCGGAGCATGTTACGCCTTGGCTGTTTTCATATTGGCCACGCGGCCTTAAAGCCACTTGGCTAACGTGCCAAGTAAGGGGCAGATGTGAAATCTTTGGTAACCGAGGAACGGCGCGCGCTGATCGGCCAGCTTGTCCGCTATGCGCTGACCGGCGGCCTTGCGAGTATCGTCAATATCGGGGTGTATCAGATCGCCGCCACACGCTTTGCGATTGACCCCAATATAGCATGGACGATGGGCTTTATTGCAGCGGTGCTCGTTGGCTATATCACGCACAGCCGCTGGAGCTTTCGCGGGCACGGGACGCGCGATAATCTTGCACGTACCGGCAGTCGCTTCGTCGCGGTTTCACTGATCAGTTTCGGGCTTAACAGCTTTTGGGTATGGCTTTTGGTGCAGTTTTTCGCGCTGCCGCTCTGGTCGCCCTACCCGCTCGTGCTGGGGATAACGCCGCTTATTGTCTTTACACTCAACCGGAAATGGGTTTTCGGCTAAGCGTCTTTACGTTTCGTTAACCATAGCCGCGCCAAGGATAGTTCATGGCTGTTCCCACCGTCCCGATCCTGTCGATCATCGTTCCTGTAAAGGACGAGGAGGATGCAATTGCGCCCTTCGTCGCGCGGGCCGGGGCGGTGCTTGACGCACTTGATGATCCAGCCGCAAAGGCTTGGGAAATCCTGTTCATCGATGATGGCAGCAGCGACGCGACGCTCGCCGCGATCATTATCGCCAACCAGGCCGACCCACGTATCCGCGCGATCAGTTTCTCACGCAATTTCGGCAAGGAGCCAGCCCTCTCGGCTGGCCTCGATTTTGCGCAAGGAGCTGCGGTAATCCCGATCGACGTTGATCTGCAAGACCCGCCTGAAGTGATCGGTGAGATGATCAAGGCATGGCGCGCGGGCCATGAGGTTGTCTACGGCGTCCGCCGCAACCGCGCGAGTGACAGCCTGCCAAAGCGGCTGACCGCTGATTTGTATTACCGCGCGCACAATCGCCTCAGCCATGACAAAATTCCCGAACATGCCGGCGATTTCCGCTTGCTTGACCGCAAGGTGGTTGATGTCATCAAGGCGATGCCCGAGCGCAACCGCTTCATGAAGGGGCTGTTCGCATGGAGCGGATTCAAACAAACTGCGGTTGAATATGACCGGGTTGAACGCAGCGTTGGCACCACCAAATTCCGCTATTGGAAGCTGTGGACGCTCGCGCTTGACGGGATCACCTCGGCATCGACCGCGCCTTTGCGCATCTGGAGCTATATCGGCGTTATCGTTGCGCTCCTCTCATTCCTCTACGCGCTTTATATCATTGTCAGCACGATCATTACCGGGGTTGATGCGCCGGGCTATGCCTCACTGATGACGGCGGTACTATTCTTTGGCGGGTTGCAACTGATTTCGCTGGGTGTGCTCGGCGAATATGTCGGGCGCATTCTCGTCGAAACCAAGCAGCGACCGCTCTATGTCGTTCGCGAAACCTTCGGAATTGATTGATGGACCGGATTATCTTTGATCGGATGGCCGCACTTGACCAGACGCATTGGTGGTATGTCGCACGGCGCAATATCCTGTCTGATCTGATTGCGCGTGAGATCAAGCCGCCCAAAGACGCGCAGATCCTCGAAATCGGTTGCGGCACTGGCCATAATTTCCCTGTGCTGACGCGCTTTGGGTCGGTTGACGGGCTTGAGATTGACGATAGTGCGCGTGCGATTGCGAGCGAACGTCTCGGCCGCGCGGTGGGTTCAGCACGCTTGCCCGAACTGCCCGGCATTGCTGATGCCAGCTATGACCTCATCGCGCTGCTTGATGTACTTGAACATATTGAGGGCGATTTGGCCGCACTCACCAGCATCAAGGCCAAACTGCGCCCCGGCGGGCGTATCCTCGTCACCGTCCCCGCGAACCAATGGATGTGGAGCGCGCATGATACCGTGCATCATCATTACCGGCGGTATAATCCGGGCACGCTTGGCAAGGTTGTTTCAGCCGCAGGCCTGCGCGTTAAGATGATGAGCCATTTTAACAGCCTGCTGTTTCCGCTTGCCGCCGCTGTCCGCATTGCAGGCAAAGTCACGGGCCGCGAAGAGGCTGATGACGCGCAGCCCGCAGCGCCGCTCAACGGGCTTTTCAAGGGTATATTCGGGCTGGAGCGTCATCTCGTTGGGCGCGTGCCGCTCCCGTTCGGGATTTCGCTCGTTGCGGTGTTGGCTGCCGACTAACGCATTTTGGCATAGCGCCCCGGCGCATCCTCGATGGCTTTGAGCGCGCCCTTGCCCGGAATCCGTGCGCCTTCGGCTTTTACCGTCGCACCGTCATGACCGCGCAACCATTCAATCCAATCGGGCCACCAACTGCCCTTGGTTTCAGTTGCACCCGCGACATATTCGGCGAATGTCTTCGCCGCGTCATTGCGCCAATATTGATACTTGTTCGCGCTCGGCGGATTGACCACACCAGCAATATGGCCGCTGCCCGCAAGCACGAAGCGTTTTGCCCCGGCGAAATGATCCATGATTTTCCAGACGCTTTCGGCCGGGGCGATATGATCCTCCCGCCCCGCCTGAACATAGCTAGGGGTTTTGACGGTGCGCAAATCAATCGGCGTATCCGCCACAACCATTGAACCGGGGATCACCAGCCGGTTATCGCGGTAAAGATCCTTCAAATAGCTTTGATGCCATTTGACCGGAAGGTTGGTGGTATCGCCGTTCCAGTGGAGCAGATCAAACGGCGGATAATCCTCACCCAGCAGATAATTATTGACGACATAATTCCAGATCAGATCGCGCCCGCGCAGCAGATTGAAGGTCAGCGCCATATAGCGCCCGTCAAGATAACCGTCGCTCGCGATGCCTTCGATCATCTTCAACTGTTCATCATCAATGAAAACCTGAAGCTCGCCCGATTTGCTGAAATCAACCTGCGCTGTGAAAAAGGTCGCGCTCTTGACCTTGGCCGCTTCGCCGCGCGCTTCAAGCAGCGCGAGTGCGGCAGCAAGCGTTGTTCCGGCCACGCAGTAGCCAATCGTGTGGACACTTTCGACGCCGAGCAAATTGCGCACCGTATCAATTGCATCAATTTCGCCGCGCACGACATAATCATCCCACACGACATCCTTCATCGACGCATCGGCAGATTTCCACGAAACGATGAACACCGAAACACCCTGTTCGACCGCCCATTTGATGAAGCTTTTTTCCGGATTGAGATCAAGGATATAGAAACGGTTGATCCACGGCGGAAAAATCACCAGCGGCGTGGCAAGCACATCGGGCGTTGTTGGCGCATAATGGATGAGCTGATAAAGCGGCGTTTCATGAATGATCTTGCCCGGCGTAATCGCGATGTTGCGGCCAACCTCGAACGCGTCCGGATCAGTATGGGTGAGTTGCCCACGCTCAATATCGGCGAGCATATGCTCAAGCCCTTTGAGCAAATTTTGCCCTCCGCTTTCCATCGTTTTCTGCAAAACCACCGGATTGGTCATCGCAAAGTTGGCGGGACTCATCGCCTCAACCATCGTCCGCGTGGCAAAAGCAATTTTTTCTTTCTGCGCAGGGTCAACGCCCTGCACGCTGTCAGCGGCTTTAAGCATGTGGTTCGAGATCATCAGATAGCTTTGCCGGATCATGTCAAACACAGGATTTGCCGCCCATTCGGGCGCTGCAAAGCGGCGATCCTTGACAGCAACGGATGGTGCACCCGCATCCGCACCGGACGGCGTGAGGAAACGCTGCCACAGGTTAAGGCTGTCAGTCCAGAAATCGGTGGTCGCTTTGGCCAGACTCTGCCCGTCGCCAAAGCTGGGAAATGCCATTGGCGCAGGTGAGTCGCCCTGCCCAACGCCCTTCAAGCCATGCTCGATCATCAGCTGCTGTGCTTTACCGATCACCCATGTCCAATGCTGCATTTCTTCAAGCGACGGAAAAGTAGTGGTCTCTGGATCACTGGTCATTACTGAATATCCTTACGGAATCGGGTGGCCCGGCATAGCGCGCTTGGGGCTTGGCGGGAATAGCGATAAGCTGGGCATCGCGTTTCAATTGACAACCGGCATCTTTATGACAATCTATCCTCATGCAGGGCCTAATATCAGGGCGGGAGAGACGACTATGACGACAGAATTCGTTGACGTAATCATTGTTGGATCGGGCATTTCTGGGATTAGCGCCGCCTGCCATTTGAACGCACGTTGCAAGGACCGCAGCTTTGCCATTCTTGAAGGCCGCGCGGCGCTGGGCGGGACATGGGATTTGTTCAAATATCCCGGCATCCGTTCGGATTCGGATATGCACACGCTCGGCTTCAGCTTCAAACCGTGGACGCACGAGAAATCAATCGCCGATGCGCCTGCAATCCTTGATTATCTCCACGAAACGATACGCGAACATGGGATCGAAAAAGCCATCCGCTATAATCACCGCGTCAAGCAGATCGCGTGGGACAGCGGCGATGCGCGCTGGACCGTAACAATTGATCGCGGGGACGAAACGATCACAATGTCATGCGCCATGCTCCACATGTGCACCGGCTATTACAGCTATACCGATCCCTATGTTCCCGAATTTGCGGGGCGCGAGAATTTCAAAGGGCCGGTGTTCCATCCGCAATTCTGGCCCGAAGATCTAGATTATCAGGGCAAAAATGCCATCATTATCGGAAGCGGCGCGACGGCGGTGACGATTGTTCCGGCAATGGCGGGCAGTGGCGTTGGCCATGTGACCATGCTTCAGCGCTCACCAACCTATTATGTGACACGCCCTGCCAAGGATCGCTTTGCCAATACGCTGCGCAAAATCCTGCCAGAGCGCATCGCCTATAACATCACCCGTTTCAAAAATATCTTCATGCAGCAGTTTTTCTATAATTCAACGCAACACAATCCGGCGAAAAACCGTGAACGCCTGCTTGACGCCGTGACCAAGGAACTGCCCGACGGTTATGATGTAAAGACCCATTTCACCCCGCGTTACAATCCTTGGGAACAGCGGCTGTGCCTCGTGCCCGACAGCGATATGTTCACCGCAATCAAAAGCGGGAAGGCAGAGGTGGTGACGGACGTAATCGATCATTTTACAGCCGATGGCATAATGCTCAAATCGGGCAAGGCGCTCAAGGCCGACATCATCGTTTCGGCAACCGGCCTGAAAATGGAGATCATGAGCGGCGTCAAAATTCTGGTCGACGGTGTGGAGACACGCATTGGCGACACCTTCAGCTATAAGGGCTGTATGTATAGCAATATCCCCAATCTGATTTCCTCATTCGGCTATTCGAACGCATCATGGACGCTCAAGGCCGATCTGATCAGCGAATATGTCTGCCGGTTGCTGGGCCATATGGCCGCGAGCGGCAAGCCCATTGTCGTCGCGCGCCCTGAAGGCGTTGGCGAATCCGAAGAAGGCATGATGAACCTCACATCAGGCTATGTCCAACGCGCCAAGGGGCTGGTGCCAAAGCAGGGCAATGTCGATCCGTGGATCGTCCATCATAACTACACAGCGGACAAAAAACTGATGCGCTACGGTGCGCTTGAGGATGGGGCGCTCCGTTTTGAAATGCCACACACGAGATCTAGCGGTAGCACTTCCGAAACAATGGCGATCGCAGCGGAGTAAAGCCACGCGGGGATAGCCCCTAGCATCGGAGAGCAAAATCCCGCATGAGCGGTTTTGCACCCTTCCACTGTTTCTACTAGGCGCGCGTCATGTCCGAAGAATTTTACCGCATCAAACGTCTCCCCCCTTATGTCATCGCCGAAGTGAATGCGATGCGGGCGGCGGCGCGGGCGGCGGGCGAGGATATTATTGACCTTGGCATGGGCAATCCTGATTTACCGCCGCCGCCACATGTCATCGCCAAGCTGTGCGAAGTGGCATCGAAACCCGATGCGCATGGCTATTCGGCGTCAAAGGGCATTCCCGGCTTGCGCAAAGCGCAGGCTGGTTATTATGCGCGGCGCTTTGGCGTTGATCTTGATCCCGAAAGCGAAGTCGTCGTTACGCTTGGATCGAAGGAAGGCCTTGCCAATCTGGCGCAGGCAATCACCGCGCCCGGCGATGTGATCCTGGCACCGAACCCAAGCTATCCGATCCACACCTTTGGCTTCATCATTGCAGGTGCCACAATCCGCAGTGTGCCAACAACACCTGATGAGCACTATTTTGAAGCCCTTGAGCGCGCAATGAAGTTCACCGTACCGAAGCCTTCGGTGCTGGTGATGGGTTATCCATCCAACCCGACTGCAGAAGTTGTTGATCTGGCATTTTATGAACGCGTTGTTGCCTTTGCCAAGCAGCACGGGCTGTGGGTGCTCTCTGATCTTGCCTATTCGGAGCTTTATTTTGACGGCTGCCCGACACCTTCGATCCTGCAGGTGCCAGGGGCCAAGGATGTCGCAGTCGAATTTACCAGCGTCTCCAAAACCTACTCAATGGCGGGCTGGCGGATTGGCTTTGCAGTGGGCAACAAAACCCTGATCGGCGCGCTAACCCGGGTGAAAAGCTATCTTGATTACGGTGCCTTCACGCCGATTCAGGCCGCCGCCGTTGCTGCGATTAACGGCCCGCAAGACATCGTCGAGAACAACCGGCGGCTGTATCAAAAGCGTCGTGACGTGCTGGTTGAAAGCTTTGGCCGCGCCGGTTGGGATATTCCGAGCCCGCGCGCAAGCATGTTTGCTTGGGCGCCGCTTCCCCCCGCACTCGCGCATCTTGGCAGCCTTGAATTTTCCAAGCAGTTACTCACCCATGCCGGAGTTGCAGTGGCAGCAGGAGTTGGCTACGGCGAAGAAGGCGAAGGGTTTGTCCGCATCGCGATGGTCGAAAATGAGCAGCGCCTCCGCCAAGCCGCGCGTAACGTGAAGAAATATCTTGTCAGCATGGGCGTGAACACGCCCGGTCAAGCGAATGGCGTTTAACCCTAATGGCGCGCGCTGACTTCGCCTTTTGCACGCGAATCCGCGTGCGCTATGCCGAGATTGACGCGCAGGCGGTCGTTTTCAATTCACGCTATCTTGAATTTGCCGATGTTGCGATCACCGAATATTGGCGCGCGGTGGGATTTCGTAGCGCCGGTGCAGCTTGGGCAGCGCTCGAATTTCACGTTGCCCGCGCACTTGTCGAATTTAAGGCACCGATCCGCTATGATGAGGAAATTGATCTCTATGCCCGGACGACACGGATCGGACGATCAAGCCTGACGACATGGATTGAAATTCACGGGGCGGCACAGGGCCCTGCTGATGATTTGCGGGCGACGGTCGAGATCGTCAATGTCAATGTTGATCTCGCGAGCGGCACATCATGCCGCCTGCCTGATTGGATCGGCGAAACATTTACGCGCTTTGATGCAGGGTAGCGCGTTTGGACAAGGTTCGGTCTGGGGTCTGTCTGATATGCAAAGACAGACCCCAGACCGGTTGACGGCCGAAAAGGGCGACCCGAACGCCAAGCATCCGGGTCGCAGTTGGAACGTCCATCGAAACGAACGTCCTTGGGTCGCGTATTTAGTGTATCCGTAACATATAAAACTTCTGTGATGCCAATCACGCGGGTAAGTGTTGTCCTTTATACGAGGTTCACATTCGCAAATTGCCAATAATAAGTAGGGGAGAAATGATATGTTCATAGGCCATTATAGTGCCGCCCTAATCGCAGCCACACAGCGGGATGCCCCAAAATTAGGCATGCTTTTTGTCGCCGCGCAAATTGTTGATATCGGTTTTTTCACATTTGTCCTGACAGGGATCGAAGCGATGCGGATCACGCCGGGGATAAGCGCGATGAATCCGATGGATCTATATGATATGCCCTACACCCACAGCCTGATTGGCACATGCGCTTGGGCCGCCGGATTTGCGCTCATTTTGCGGGCGTTGGGGGCTAGCTGGCGGACGTGCCTGATTGGCGGGTTGGTTGTTGTATCGCATTGGTTTCTGGATCTGATCGTTCATACGCCAGATCTGACTTTAGCGGGCGCACCGCCCAAACTGGGCTTGGGGCTGTGGAATCACCCACTGATCGAAATGCCGCTCGAAATTGGCCTGACGGCGGGCGCGCTTTGGCTCTATCTGCGGTCAAGCCAGCCAATTAGGCGATCATTTGCGGTGCCGGGACTCCTCTTGTTTTTCGGCGCGGTTCAGGCATTTAACTGGTTTTCGCCGCCGCCAGCAACATTGGATCCGTCGGTTCCAATCTCGGCGCTCATCGCTTATGGAATGGCGATATGTCTTGCGATTTGGGTTTCACGGACGCGTTTTTATCGGGGAGAAGATGAATGAATAATATAATCGGCGCCAACGCCCGTCGGCAGCCTGTACGTAGTGCGGGTATCTGCCTTTGGCTTGGCATTATCGGCACCATGCTCGCGGTTGGCGGCTCATATGGATCAGGGCAGGGTTTTTGGCCCTTCACAATCGGCTTGCTGATGGTCGTAAGCGCATTTTTGCTCGGCATCATTGGTGGTTTGACAGGCCTATTTGCTGCCATCCGGAATCGTCGGGGGAGCGGCCTAGGGCGACGGATTATGATCGGGATGCTGCTGTGCGGTGCCGTGCTGGCAGGCATCGGCCCATGGATTCATCGCGGCATCCACTTTCCGCCGATTCACGATGTGACAACCGATCTGGACAACCCGCCTCTATTCGCAGTGCTTGCGATGCGCAGCGATAATCTTGCAGGTGTTGGCAGCCTTGAGCGTTGGCGCGAACTTCACCGCGAAGCGTATAGCGACATCGCACCAATCACGGTTGGCATGAAGCCGGCGGCCGTGATTGCACGAGCCAAAACGCTTGCGACCACGCGCGGCTGGGACGTGATGCCGACAAGTGGCGACCGTGTTGAAGCCACCGCGATCGAATCCCCCTTCAAATTCAAGGATGATGTGGTGATTGTCGCGACGCCAACTGCAGATGGCCAATCAACGATCGTCAATATGCGCTCGGTCAGCCGCGTTGGTGAAAGCGATTTCGGAATCAACGCCAAGCGCATCCGCGAATTTCTCACGGCACTAAAGAAATAGATTTGCAAAGCATAAAAAAAGGGGTTGGCGAAGGATAATCCGCCAACCCCTTCTATTCGGTTCGGATGATTAGGCCGTAACAGCCACACCTGCCGAACGACGACGACGAAGCGCCGCTCCGATACCGGCAAAACCGAAGATCAGCATCGCCCAAGTCGCTGGCTCAGGAACGCCACCACCACCGCCACCGCCGATGGGTACAATGTTGCCGGGGCCATTGACATCAAGCCGGAACGCACCGAAATCGGTGTTGTCAAAGCCGCTGCTGACCGCGAAATATGAAACGCCTGCAAGCAGTGCAAGATTCGAGAAGCCGCCATCAAGTGTAGTGCCGAAATCATCGCTGTAAGCGATTGCATTCAACAGCGCATTTGATGGATCAAACGATCCGGCGTGGATGCCGAGATAGCTGTCATAACCCGTTGCGTTGAAGAAGTTATAATTACCGCTCGTGGTAACCCGGAATGGGGTGACGACATAACGAACGGCAGTTCCGACACCCGAAAGTAGCGTTGGCGGAATGCCCGCAATCGGGCGGTTATAGGTTGGGCCATTGGTGGTATCGCCGGTGAATACGCTGCTTCCTGTAAAAATCAGCGACGCGTTGGGCGACGGTGTAAAGCGGGTGTTTACAACACCCGTTTTGCCAGTTGATTCTGCCGCCAAGGCAGGCAGCGATACCGCTGCGGTAGCAGCGAGCGCCAAAGTGACGAGTATTTTTTTCATACAATCTCCTTCATCCAAGATTCCAACGATGGCCGTAATTTTTACCGAAACAACACACCTTTTTCTGGCGTTAATAAAATCTTAACCGTCATAATGCCGTCATACAAGCATTGAATTTAAGCTTAACCAAAGAAAAAACTGCCCAAAAACGGCACATATTAGCCGTCGCGCATCGTTCATTATATTTCAGGCCCGTCAGCCACCAAGAACACCCGCAGCCGCACAAGAAAGGGCGCGTGCCGATGGCTCGGCACGCGCCCCTCAAAATAATAGTTTTGAAAAATCAGGCGGTTACGGCAACCGCACCACGCCGACGGCGAAGCGACATACCAACACCCGCAAAGCCGAAGATCAGCATTGCCCAAGTCGCTGGCTCAGGCACGCCGCCACCACCCCCAGCGCCGCCGCCCACGATATTACCGGGGCCATCAACCGTCAGCGTAAAGCGACCGAAATCACTGTTATCAAAGCCCGAACTCACCGCAAAATAGGAAACCCCCGCAAGAAGACCAAGCCCCGTGATCAAAGAATCGGTGCCAGGGCCAGCATCATCATCATAAGCGAGCGCATTGAGCAGACCGTTAGCAGGGTTGAACGCATTGCTGTGCACGCCAAAAAAGCTGTCGTGCAGTGATGAATTGAGGAAATTATAGCTGCCACTGACGCTGACCGTGAAGGGGGTGACGACATAGCGCACTGCAGTGCCTACGCCTGAAAGCCCCGTTGGCGGACGTCCTGAAAGCGGGCGATTATAAGTTGGGCCGGCCGTTGTATCTCCAGTAAAAATTGTTGTCCCTGCAAATGCGGGCGAGGCGACGGTGGCTGCGAGCGCAAAAACCAATGTAGCAAATTTTTTCATAGTGAAGACATTCCTAACTAGCGTGGAACTAAAATCGACTCGATAAACACCTATTCCGATGGACTGAATGAAAAGGTTAACTTTCTGTTACACGGCACACAAGCGATAAAGTTTCATTCCTATGCACAAACAAAAGTGCCCCGAAATGAGGCACTTTTGTTTGAGCAATAGCGACGGTTGTGCGCTGCTTATGCCCCCCCGAGAACGCCCTGCATCACCATGCAATAAAGCATCGGCATCGAGAGCAATGTGTTCGTGCGGCTGAACATCATTGCAGTCACCGCCGCCTTTGCCTTGGTGTCGGCATCGGCTTCAACAAGGCCAAGTGCTTTTTTCTGGTTTGGCCAGATCACAAACCAGACGTTGAAACCCATGATCAACGCAAGCCACATACCAAGGCCGATCATTCGATAGCCTTCTTGAAATGCCAGCGCCTGGGCAAGATAGCCATTATGCGCGGCGATCATGATCCCCATCACAATCGTTGCAAGGGCTGACCACCGGAACCAGAATAGCGCAGAAGGCGCAATATATTTGGATACGCCGGGTTTCAGTTCAGCCGGCACCTGCGGCATCGTGGGAATTTGGACGAAATTGAAATAATAGAGCAAACCGATCCACATGATCCCGAACAGGACGTGGAGAAAACGGAACAGGCCGTTCAGATAGGCAGCGGCATCAGCGCCCTGGTGAAACCCAAAAATGACGAGCAGCAGCAAGATGCTGCTGGCAGCGACGACGCCACCAAGATTACCGAAAAATTTTGCCATGACCTTATATCCCCAACTTTCGGCGCTCCGCCGATTGACGTCATCACAGTAGCACCCCATGTTCGCCTTGTCACCGGGTTTGGAAAAAGGGCATCGTACGCAGTGGTCGAAACACTACAAGATTATACGCTTGATGACCTCCGCCCTATATTGGCGGCAGAGCTTCCAAAGCACGCGGCATTTGATGGGTGGAACCAAAAGGCGGTTGAAAATTCTGCATCGGCGCTTGGCATCGATCCTGTGGTGGCCGCCCTCGTTTTTGCCAGCAAGACCGATATGATCGACGCATGGTTCGCTTCGGTTGACGCTGCGATGGGCACGGCTGTCCCCCCGGAAGCGCTGGCTCCGATGAAAATTCGCGCCCGGATCACTGCGCTTGTCGAGGCGCGGCTTGCCCATGTTGCAGCGAACCGCGAAGCGCTGCGCCGTGCGCTTGCAATTCTGGCTATGCCGCAGAATTTGCCGCTTGCAGGGCGGCTGGTCTGGCGCGCAGCCGATACGATGTGGCGCGCAGCGGGTGATAAGGCAACCGACTATAATCATTACAGTAAACGCACGATCCTTGGCAGCGTTTATACAGCAACGCTCAGCGTTTTCATTGACGATGAAAGTGAAGGCCATGCCGATACCCGCGCGTTTCTGGCGCGACGGATCGATGGCATCATGCGGTTTGAAAAAGCCAAAGCGCAATTGACCAAGGGGCCGAAAACCGGTTTCAGCATATCACGCTTTTTGGGGCAGCTCCGTTATCCGGCGGGCTAGTAAATTGCCCGCGTTATTGATAATCAATCGCAAATAACGAATCACCTTCAGCCAAGGCCAACAGATTTGCGTCTCGACATTCTGCCCCTCAATACGCCAGCAACGATAGCAGAGATTGATTGGCCTTCACTTGGCACGGCGGCGGCGCGGCGGCTCAAAGCATTTGGTTTTGAGGATGGAGCCAATATCGAGGCACTGCATTTTGGCGGAATCATTGCCCAAGATCCAATCGCGGTTCGGATCGGACGCATGACAATAGCGCTCAGGCGCGAACAAGCCGCCAGTATAACCGTTACACCGCAATGAATCCCGCCCCGCTTATTGTGTTGGTTGGCAATCCCAATGCTGGAAAATCGGCGCTGTTCAACGCCCTGACCGGCGCGCGCCAGAAAACAGGAAACTATCCCGGCGTAACAGTTGAACGCCATTCCGGTCGCCTGATCCTGCCCGACGGGCACCCGGTTGAGCTGGTTGACCTTCCCGGCACATACAGCCTTGAGCCCGCAAGCCCTGATGAACAGGTCACGCGCGATGTCGTGATGGGAGTTCAGGCGGGCGAGCGACGGCCCGACGGGCTGGTGATCGTGGTTGATGCCGGCAATCTTGAAAATCATTTGCGCTTTGCCCTGGAACTTATTGCGCTCGGGCTGCCGGCCGTTGTGGCGCTCAACATGGTTGATATGGCCGCGCGTGACGGGCTGACGCTCGACGCCGACATATTGGCGCGCGAACTTGGTGTGCCCGTGATCCCGACCGTCGCCGTGCGGCGGCGCGGGATTGAGGCGTTGTGCGAAGCCATTGCCACACTCGGCCCTGATCAGCGCGAGACGCCCCGGCAATCGGCGCGGGCGATCGCCAAAGCCGCGATTATTGCCGAAACCCCCGCACGCGTGGTGACGCGCTCCATCGACAAGATTGTGCTTCACCGGCTGTTCGGCCCGCTTATCCTTGCCGTTCTGCTATTTGTGATGTTTCAAGCGGTCTTTGCCTGGGCGACACCGTTTGCAGATTTAATCGACGGCGGAATTTCTGTGCTGCATGACTGGGCCACAACGGCGCTTCCCGAGGGGATTTTCCGGTCATTTCTTGCCGATGGCGTAATTGCGGGGGTTGGCGCGGTCATCGTATTCCTGCCGCAGATCATAATCCTCTTTGCCTTCATTCTTATTCTTGAAATGACCGGGTATATGGTGCGTGCTGCGTTTCTGATGGACCGGTTGATGGCAGGCGTTGGCCTATCAGGCCGCGCATTCATTCCGCTGCTCTCCTCCTTCGCTTGTGCAATCCCCGGCATTATGGCGACGCGGACGATTGAAGATCCCAAAGACCGGCTGACGACCATCCTGATTGCCCCGCTGATGACATGTTCGGCACGACTGCCGGTTTATGCGGTGATTATCGCCGCATTTATCCCCGCGCGCGCGGTATTGCCGGGCATTGGCCTGCAGGGACTCGTGTTGTTCGGGCTGTATATCGCGGGCATTGTCGGCGCGATGGCGGCAGCGCTGGCGCTGCGGCGCTCGGTAACCAAAGGCAAAGGCATGGGCTTCATGATGGAGATGCCACGCTATCAAATGCCGCTGCTGCGCGATTTGCTGCTTGGGCTGTGGCAGCGTGCGTGGATTTTTCTGCGTCGGGCAGGCACAATCATTCTGACTTCGACGATTATCCTATGGGTGCTGCTAAGTTTTCCAAAAACCGATCCGGCCAGTGGGATCAGCCAGATTGATTACAGTATCGCCGGGCGGATCGCCAACGGGCTTGAGCCCATCGTTGCGCCAATCGGTTTCAACCGCGATATTGCGCTTGCACTTGTCCCGGCGATGGCGGCACGCGAAGTCGCGGTTTCGGCGCTGGCGACGGTCTATGCAATCGATGGCGGCGATGGCGGGGCAACCGAGCAAAGCCTAGTGCAAAGCCTACGCACAAGCTGGAGCTTGCCCACAGCGCTTGCCTTCCTCGCCTGGTTTGTTTTTGCACCGCAGTGCATTTCGACGATCGCGGTGGTGAAGCGCGAAACCAATGGGTGGCGCTGGCCAATCTTTATGCTCGCTTATCTGTTCGCGCTTGCGTATTTGGCCGCAGGTATCACATATTGGACCGCCGTCTGGCTTGGTCTTTAAGGGGAGTTGAATCATGGCGGCAAGCGTCAACAAGGTCATTCTAGTCGGCAATTTGGGCAAAGATCCTGAAATCCGCAGCTTCCAGAACGGTGGCAAGGTCTGCAATTTCAGCATCGCGACGTCCGAAAGCTGGAAAGACAAAAACACCGGCGAAAAACGCGAAAAGACAGATTGGCACAATGTCGTGATCTTCAACGAAGGACTGGTGCGCGTTGCCGAGCAATATCTCCGCAAGGGCAGCAAGGTCTATATTGAAGGACAATTGCAGACACGCAAATGGACCGATCAATCGGGCGCAGATAAATATACCACTGAAGTCGTACTGCAAAATTTCAATGGCACACTTGTGATGCTTGATGGCCGTGGTGACGGTGGCGGATCAGGTGGCGGTTCGGGCGGCATGCGCAATTCCGGCGGCGGCAGCGGCGGCAGTTGGGGCAATGACGGCGGCGGATCGTCAGGTGGAAACTATGGCGGTGGATCAAAACAGGGTGGCGGTGCGTTTGACAGCGATCTTGACGATGATGTGCCCTTCTAATCGTGGCCACGCACAAGGATAAGCGCGGCCCCGATCAGCCCCGCGCCGACCCAGTCAAGCCCGGCGAGCTGTTCGCCATAAACGATCCAGCCATAGCTGGCCGAGATGATTGGCTGGATCAGGAGCGTAATACCAAACAGGATCGGAGCAACGCGGCCAATCGCGTAGATCATCAGGCCTTGACCAAGGATTTGGCTGAAAAAACCCAGCGCCAAAAGCGGCGTCCAGTTGCTTGGCCACAGTCGTTCTCCAATCATCCACGCAACGATGAGTAGCGGCAACGCGCTCATCAGCGTTGACCAGGCAAGCACTGCCCATTGCGGCATCGTATCGCGCGCGCGCGCCATTAGAACAAGATAGCCCGTATAAAATGCACCCGCGAGGACACAGAGCAGATCACCAACCAAATTTTGCGGCGAAACCTCATAGGAACGCCCCATCAGGAGCAATGCCCCAAGCGTTGCAAGCGCGAGCGCTGTTCCTTGCAGCCGCGTTGGCCAAACCCGCGCCGAAACAAAGGCATAAAGCGGCAGCAGAAAACTCGTCGAATTACCAAGCAGATTGGCATTAGCCAGCTTGGTTTCAAAAATCCCAAGATGCCATGCGGCAAGATCGGCCGCGAACAGCAGCCCCGAAATCGCAAAAAGAGCAAGCATCGACTTAGGAAGCGCTTTGGCAGGCTCACCCACCATCCGGGCGATGATAAACAGCGGCACTATCGCCAGTGCGATTCGCCAGAA
Organism: Pseudomonadota bacterium; assembly: GCA_038042405.1. GTDB lineage: Bacteria > Pseudomonadota > Alphaproteobacteria > Sphingomonadales > Sphingomonadaceae > Aquisediminimonas. The sequence goes on along the minus strand of JBBTEI010000105.1, from coordinate 15,427 downwards.
GGCCGAAGCCACCGGCCCGGTATCGGCCATCCGCACAAATACCGGGCCGAAGGCGAGGCACAGATTACCGATCAGTAGCGCTGTGAGGCCAAAGCGCAGCGGGGCTTGCGTACTCCCAAGTTTTTCTTGATGTTGCGCGGCTTCCATCATCCCCATATCGATGCCAGCAACGTCTAACGCAACAGGAAACCTGAATGACCAGTTTATTTGACCCGATACAGCTCGGTGCCATCAGCGCGCCAAACCGCATTCTCATGGCCCCGCTAACGCGCGGCCGCAGCACGGGCGTGCATGTGCCCGTTACTGCGCTCAAAACAGACTATTACAGTCAGCGCGCATCTGCTGGCCTCATCATTGCCGAAGCCACCGGCATCACGCAGGAAGGGTCGGGCTGGCCGTCTGCGCCCGGCATCTGGTCAGTAGAACAAGTGGACGCATGGAAACCCGTGACCGAGGCCGTACACAAAGCCGGCGGGCGGATCATCCTTCAGCTTTGGCACATGGGTAGGCTGGTGCATTCGGATTTTCTCGGCGGTCAGCCACCCGTTTCATCATCAGCAACGACGGCCCCCGGATCGGCGCATACCGGCAAGGAAAAGAAGCCCTACGCACCTGCACGGCCCTTGCGCCTTGATGAAATCCCGCGTGTGATCGATGACTATGTTCATGCGTCCAAAAATGCGATGGCCGCTGGCTTCGACGGCGTTCAAATCCACAGCGCCAACGGTTATCTGATCGACCAGTTCCTGCGCGACAATGCCAATTTCCGCGATGATGCTTATGGCGGCTCCATCGAAAACCGCATTCGCCTGCTCCGCGAAGTCGCCCAGGCGATTGCCGATACCGTCGGCGCTGATCGCACCAGCGTGCGCCTATCGCCCAACGGCGAAACGCAAGGGGTGGAGGATTCAAACCCGGTTGCGCTGTTCACCGCAGCAGCAGCGGCGCTTCAAAGTGTCGGGATTGGCTTCCTCGAACTGCGTGAACAGCGCGATTACGGCGATTTTGGCAAGACTAACGTGCCGCGCGTTTCGCCCGAAATCCGCAAGGTTTTCACCAACCCGCTTGTCCTCAACCAAGAATATCGTGAGGAGAATTTCCACGATGATCTGGCAAGCGGACTTGCCGATGCGATCAGCTTCGGCCGGCCCTATATCTCAAACCCTGATCTGGTAAACCGGATCGCCAAGGGCTTACCTTGGGCTGGGGACAATATGCAGACATGGTATTCGCCGGGGCCAGAGGGCTATACCGACTATCCCGTCGCGGCCTGATTCATCAGGTGAAGCGGCCCTTTAATTCAAGCAGCGCCATCGCCGCTTTTGCAGCCTCCCCGCCCTTGTCCTTTTCATCAGGACGGGCGCGGGTGAGCGCTTGGGCTTCATTTTCGACGGTCAATATCCCGTTGCCAATCGCGATACCGTCCATCGTCAACGCCATGATCCCGCGCGCGCTTTCGCCTGCGACGATTTCAAAATGATAGGTCTCGCCGCGAATGACGACGCCGATCGCAACATAGCCGTCATAACGCCCAGCCTCAGCCGCCATCGCGATGGCGCCAGGAATTTCAAGCGCGCCGGGCACGGTGATCACCTCAACCTTATGCCCCGCATCCTCAAGCGGCGCGCGCGCGCCAGCGATCAGCAGATCGTTCAAATGATCATAGAAACGCGCTTCAACGATAAGGAATTTGGCCATGATCTAATCCTTTGAATTTAAGTCAGCGTTGTGCCGCCGATAATCGCAATCGCACCCGCCATCACGAGCAGCGCTCCACTTATTCGCCTGCCATCCAAGCGCTCCCGAAGCAAGCCGCCGCCAAGGAATAGGCTGAAGATAACACTGGTCGCGCGAATCGCCGAGACTGCACCAACTGGAGCAAGGCGAAAGGCAATCAGCGTTGGCAAAAAGGCGAAGAGCGCCATGGCTCCCGCCGCAACGCCAATCCGTGCATTGGCAGCGGCGACACCCACCAATTGCCCCTTGGCGCGGATCGCAAATAGCAGTGGCATCGAGATCCCGTCCAAGATGTAGTACCAGACGAGAAAGTTTACAGGATCGACTGCAACACGCATCCCCTTGGCATCGACCAGCGTGAAGGCAGTATTCAGTAGCCCCGCAAACCCAGCGGCGATCAAGCCACTCCTTGAGATTCCGCGATTGAACGAGAGCATGAAAATACCAACGCTAATGATCGCCACCCCTGCCAGCGTCAAAATATCTAACCTATCGCCCAGCCACATGATCCCAAGAACCGTGGTGAAAATTGGAACCACACCACGCGCAATTGGGTAGGCTACCGAATAGTCGCTGGCGCTGTAGCTCCAGACCAAAACCAGATAGTAGAGTGTGTGGAGTACCCAGCCCGCGAACAGCCACAGCCAGAGTGTGCGCTCAGGCAGCCCAACCCAAAACACAAAGGGTAGCGCAACGACAAGGCCAAAGAGTGACGACCAAGCCTGCACTGCAAACTTGTCTCCGCCAGATTTAAGCAGCGCGTGCGCCGACGAAGAGGCGACAGCCGACACGCCCGCAAGCGCGAGACCAAGCGCAACTGCGCTCACCGCTATACCTCCGGAATCGGCCGTTCGCCCACGATATTGATGCCGTAACCATCAAGCCCGACGACATTGCGGTGCGCGTTGGTCAGCAGCGTCATATCATGCACGCCGAGATCGGCAAGGATTTGCGCGCCGATGCCGTAGGTGCGCAAATCCATCTGCTTTGGCTTTTCGCCGCCAATTTCTGCGGTCAAAGCGTCGGCATCATTGGGCATCAACAGCACGATCAGCCCAGCACCCGTCTTACCGATTTCGATCATAGACCTTTGGAGGATGCGCTTACGCTCGCCCTGTTGGCCAAGGAGATCATGGAAAATCGAAATGCTGTGCATCCGCACGAAGGTTGCGGTGCCATTAACCACCTTGCCCTTTTGGAGGACGACATTGACCGTGCCGTCAACCTTGTTGCGATAGGTCATCGCTTTCCAGTCACCGCCATAATCCGAGGTGAAGGGGCTTTCTGACACTTTTTCGACGAGATGGTCATGGCGCATCCGGTAGGCGATCAAATCACGGATCGTCCCCATTTTTAAGGCGTGGAGCCGCGCAAATGAGACAAGATCATCCATCCGCGCCATCGTGCCATCATCTTTCATAATTTCGCAGATGACGCCCGATGGATTAAGCCCGGCAAGGCGGCTGATATCAACCGCAGCCTCGGTATGGCCCGCGCGCACCAGCACGCCGCCGTCACGCGCGATCAGCGGGAAGACATGTCCCGGCGTCACGATATCATCGCGGGTTTTACCTGCATCAATTGCGACTGACACCGTGCGTGCACGATCAGCCGCGCTAATCCCTGTGGTAACCCCCTCGCGCGCCTCGATTGACGTGGTGAACGCAGTTTCATGCCGCGTGCCATTGGCCCTGCTCATCAGGTCAAGCCCAAGCGCCTCAACGCGCGATTTGGTAAGCGTCAGGCAGATCAGCCCGCGCCCATGCGTCGCCATGAAATTGATCGCGTCGGGCGTTGCCATTTGGGCGGGGATGATCAGATCGCCCTCATTTTCGCGATCTTCATCATCGACAAGAATGAACATCCGGCCATTGCGCGCTTCTTCAATAATCTCCTCAATCGGCACGAGCGTCGGCGTATCGTCGTTTGAAAAGAGGAACATCTCAAGCTTGCGCAGCGTCTCCGCCGTCGGGTTCCAATCCCCCGCCTCAAGATCACGCAGCGTATTGGCATGAAGCCCCGCCGCACGGGCAAGGCCGGATCGCGACATGCCGCCATTGGTGACAAGATTGCGGACTTTCTGGATCAATTCTATGCTCATAGGTGCATGTAATCACATTTTAATGTGATCGTCAATGGCCATAATCACATTTTAATGCAACAGACTTTCGATAACCGTGTCCGCCAATATAGTGGCCATAACCGCATAGCTGGCATTACCTTCAGCCATCGTTGCCTTGGCTGGTGACCCAAAATAGGCGTCTGGCCCGCCCGCATCGGTGAAGTTTGTTGCGCCGTGTGCAAAGGCCGCCACCAGGCTTGAGGGATTGTCAGCAAGCATATGGCGCATGTTCTCATCAACCAGCATTGGCTGATCTGCCATCACAAGGCTGGTTTCATATTGCCCGGCATGGCAGGCACCCGAGATGAATTCATCCGTTAACAACTGCGCAAGTTTACGGCGCGTAAAATCAGGAAAGGCGATTGGCAAACCGCAACCCCGTGCCCCCTCCGCCGCATCGCGCAACATCGCTACATTGGCAGGATCGAAATGCGAATTGGCAAGCGCGAGACAGGCAAAGCCCTGCTGCTTAAGCCCCGATGCAATATCAAGGATGATCTGTCGCGCGGCCACCGCGCTGACCGTCAGCGTCCCCGGAAAGGCCGCCGCGCAATCGGCCGGGGCATAGGCCAGCGGCGGCAGGATCAATGCCGCAATGGCTTTTGCTGCGAGCAAGGGCACCGCGCGGCGCGCCATCCCTTCGCTTATGATTACATCCGTATTAAGTGGCAGATGGGGGCCATGCGCCTCGGTTGCACCGCAGGGCAGCAGCGCGACAACCGGCCTGCTGCCATCAAGCAGGTCACGTATCTTTGTCCAGCTTTGTTCGGCGAGGATCATACGTACAGCTTCCGAAGCAATTTGCGGTCAATCTTGTCACGATCATTACGCGGAAGCGCTGTTTTGCTGAAAATCAGGCCGTGTGGTGCCTTGTAGCGCGCCAATTGGGTTTTGGCGAAAGCAATCAGATCATTTGCCAGTGCATCATCACCTGAGAAGCTCTGATTTGGAACAATAATCGCAAAGGGTTTTTCAAGGCCGGCGTCATCTTTCCTGCCGATGACGCAGCATTCCTGAACCGCAGGGTGGCGCATCAATATATTCTCAACCTCGACCGGGCTGACATAAATGCCACCCGATTTGATGAGATCATCGCCGCGACCTTCATAATACCAATAACCCTCATCATCCTGGCGGAATTTATCACCCGAAACGATCCAGCCACCGCGTAAATGTTCGAGCGATTTGGCATAAGCCCCGTGATAATGAAGCGCCGCCGAGCCGCCCTTGATCCATAACGTCCCGACATCGCCGTACGCAACGGGCACGTCCTCATCATCGAGCAGCTTGGCCTCATAGCCCGGCACCAGCCTGCCAAGGCTACCGGGGCGAATATCAGCAGGGTGATTACTGATATAGATATGAAAGCTCTCTGCCGAACCAATCCCGTCGATAATGGGCACCGCGTAGCGCGCATTCCACCGTCCGTGTAACTCGCTTGGCAACGCTTCACCCGCACTCCACATGAAGCGCAGGCTCGACAGATCAGCAATCGACGCAGGTTCGAGCATCTTGTTGATCAGCGTCGGTACACTCGTCAAAATCGTTGGTTTATGCTTGGCAATCAGGGCGAAGATCCGGTCAGCGGTGGGCTGCTCGCGAAACAAAACCGTCGTCGCGCCGACCGCAAACGGGAACATCAGATTGGTGCCAGTCGCATAACCAAAGAACAGGCGCGGCCCCGAAAGCGTGACATCCTCTTCACTTACACCGATGAAGCGTTTGGCATAGACTTCTGCATTGAAGGCAAAATGGCCGTGACTATGGACGGCGGCCTTGCTTTGGCCGGTTGTGCCGCTGGTAAACAGCCATACCGCCGGATCATCGCAGCGTGTTGGCCAGGGGCTGGCATTGGATGTTATGGGTCGCTCAAGCCAGGCATTAAAGACCTTACCTACGCTGATGATATTACGGCCTTCGCCACAATGGCGCGATTGCGCCGCCGCGACGCCAAATTCGGTAGCGCTTGCCTCATCAATAAAGGCGAACTGCGGCTTCACATAGTCCAGATAATAGGCATAGTCGCTTGCCGGGAGCAGCGGATTAATCTGCGCAACCACCGCGCCGGCCTTGATTGCACCAAACCATGTATAAACAAATTCAGGGCAATCACGCATACAAAGCAGCACACGCTGTTCGGGCAACAGCCCATCGCTAACAAGCTGTGCGGCGACCCGGCTGATATTTTCGGCAACTTCGTGGTAGCGTATCGCACGATCTTCGAACAGGATCGCGATCTTGCTACCACGGCCAGCGGCAATATTGGCGAAGACAAAATAATCCGCCATATTGAATGCGTCAGGAAAAACCGGAAGATCATCAGCGTCCATTGATCATCCTTCGCTATCGGCCGAACCTGCCTGCTGGTAATGGCGACGGATCGGGCGGGCCTTAACATTGAGTTCGATAAATTTCGCGTTGGCTTTTTCGGTTTCGCGGTAGAGTTGATATTCGCCCGAACTTAGCGGTTCGGGCCAGCCAAGCGGGAGGCCGCAACTGCTTCTGACGCCGTAATGCCCGGCAGCCTGACGCACGAAGAATGGATCATTGAGCATCGGGCGGGCAAGCGCGCACAGGTCGGCACGCCCGGCCGCAACAATCGTGTTAATCTGTTCAGGCAGCGTGATATCGCCAACGGCAATTGTCGGAATATCCGCCGTAAGACGAATAAATTCGGAAAAAGGCGTTTGCCACATCCGGCCATAGACCGGTTTTTGCCAAGGCACGGTCTGCCCGGATGACGCATGGATAACATCAACACCCGCAGCCTTTAAGCGCTGCGCATAAAGCGCCAGGTCATCAAGCGTCAGTCCGCCTGCGGCCCAATCGCTGCACGATAGCCGCACCGAAATGGGCCGCGCGCCCGGCCAAACCGCGCGCACCGCTTCATATATTTCGAGCGGAAAGCGCATCCGTGACTTAGCGTCGCCGCCATATCCATCGCTGCGCCGGTTGGTGAGGGGCGAAAGGAAGCTCGCCAGCAGATAGCCATGCGCGCAGTGGAGTTCGAGCATGTCAAAACCGGCACGCGCACCGCGCACCGCCGCTGCAACAAAGCTGTCACGGATCAAATCCATACCCGCGCGGTCAATCTCGGCAGGCGTTTGCGAGCGGCCTTCGAAATAGGCAATGGCCGACGCCGAAACCAAAGGCCAGTTACCCTCACCCATTGGCAAATCCGCCCCAAGCTGGGGAATGTTCGTCGACCCCTTTCGCCCGGCATGGCCAAGTTGGAGCGCCACCTTTGCAGGCGTCGTCGTGTGGATCATACTCACAAGTTGTGCCCAGTCGGCCTCTTGGCTGTCGCTCCATAGCCCGGTGCAACCGGTAGTGATCCGCGCATCGGCTGTCGGGCAGGTCATTTCGGTGAAGATCAGCCCCGCCCCGCCAATCGCGCGCGCGGCGTAATGGGTACGGTGCCAATCGGTAATATTACCATCGACCGCACAATATTGCGCCATTGGTGCCATCGCGACGCGGTTAGGAATGGTGAGATCGCGCAGATCAAACGGGGTGAACATCGGTGTCGGACGATCCGCCGCGATACGACCTGTACGGCCTTCATAGCGCGCGTAAAATTCATCCTCGGTTTTCTCAAGAAAGGCTTTGTCGCGAAGGCCGATATTGTCCCACGTCAGTGCCTTCGCCCGCGACATGAGCGAAAAAGCAAATTCGTAGGGGGATTTATCCAGATGCTTCGGCATATCCTCAAACCAACGCAACGACACTTGTGCATTGTGCTGCGTGATTTCGACGGGCGTTCGCCGTGCCATTTCATACGCGGCAAGCGCGCTATCCACATCGTCATGCGCCACGATGGCATCGGATAGCGCCGCTGCACATTCCATCGCCAGCTTGGTGCCCGCGCCAATTGACCAATGCGCCGTCGCCTTCGTATCACCCAGCAAAACCATCCGCCCATGCCGCCATGACGTGCATGAAATGGTCGGGAAATTACGCCAGATAGAACGGTTGGTAATAAAGCTGTGTCCAGCCAGTTGGTCAGCAAAAACCGATTCAAGGCAGGCCGCGCTTTCGGCTTCGTCCATCGCGGCAAAGCCCCAGCCATCCCAACATTCCGGTGTTGTTTCGATCACCCAGGTCGAACCACCGGCTTCATATTGATATGTATGTGCGCAGATCGGGCCATATTCTGTTTCAACGAAAAAAAAGGTGAACGCATCAAGCGGACGGGTTGAACCAAGCCAGAGGAACTTGTTGCGTTGTTCAATGACCCGCACCCCGAATTCTTCAGAAAAATGCGCACGGATCGGGCTGTTAATGCCCTGCGCAACGATGATCAGATCATAATCGGCCAATCGTTCATCGACCATGTGCGGTTCGATAATCGTCGAAAAATGGAGCCGAACCCCAAGTGCGCGGCAACGACCCTGCAAGAGCGCAAGCAGGGTTTTGCGCGAACATCCGGCAAAGCCATTGCCACCCACCACCGTCCGGTGGCCGCGATGCTCAATGACGATATCGCTCCAATAGGCAAAATTCGCACGCACCTGCGCATAGGATTCCGGATCAGCCCCCAGAAATTCGTCAAGCGTGTCATCTGAAAACACCACACCGAAGCCAAACGTATCATCGGCGAGATTCTGCTCAAAAACATCAATCACGCAGTCGGGCATGCGCTTTTTGGTGAGTAGCGCGCAATAGAGGCCGCCAGGGCCGCCACCAATGAAGGCTATTTTCACGCAAGCGTTTCCGGAACGATGGCAGTCACCTCCATTTCAACCAGCGCGGCATCTTCAACCAGTGCTGACACCTCGACAACCGCCATACATGGAAAGACCTTCCCCAGAATTTCGCGCCAGATTACGCCAATCTCGGCGGCACTCGCCAGATAATCACGCTTGTTCGTAACATAGCAGGTGATCCGCACAATATGTTGCGGCTCGGCACCACCTTCTGCAAGAATTGCAACAATATTGGCTAGGGCCTGACGAAACTGCCCCGGCATATCATCCGCCTCGAACGTCTCATTCGCCGTCCAGCCAACCACGCCTGCCGTAAAGACGAAGCGGCCCGAAGCGGCGATGCCATTGGCATATCCTTTTGGTCGCTGCCATCCAGCCGGTTGAAGAACCCGGTGCGCCATTATCAATCGCCCTCAAACACAGGTTTTTCCTTGGCGACAAAGGCGTTGTATGCGCGTTCGAAATCGCGCGTCTGCATGCAGATCGCCTGTGCCTGAGCCTCGGCCTCAATCGCGGTGTCAAGGCTCATATCCCACTCCATATTAAGCTGATTCTTGGTAATTCCATTGGCAAAAGCTGGGCCGTCAGCGATCTTGCGCGCCGCCGCCATGGCGTGATCGTCAAGCTGGTCTGCGGGTATGATTGCATTGAAATAACCCCAGGCATGCCCTTCCTCGGCACTCATGCTCCGCCCGAAAAATAGCAGTTCTGCAGCACGCCCCTGTCCGATGATGCGCGGCAGCATAGCGCACGCCCCCATGTCACAGCCGGCCAGACCAACGCGGTTGAACAGAAAAGCCGTTTTGGCTTCGGGTGTGGCATAGCGGATGTCTGACGCCATGCTGATAATCGCCCCGGCACCAACACTGATGCCATCGACGGCGGCAAGAATAGGTTGTGGGCAGTGCCGCATCGCCTTGATCAGATCGCCTGTCATGCGCGTAAAATCGAGCAAATCGGGCATTCCCATTTTTGTCAGCGGCCCAATAATTTCATGGACATCGCCACCTGAACAAAAATTGCCGCCAAGACTGCCAAAAATAACCGCCTTGACCGAACGCGCATAAACAAGCGCGCGGAACATGTCGCGCAGCTCAGCATAGGACTCAAACGTCAGCGGGTTTTTGCGGTCTGGCCGATTAAGCGTAATCCGCGCAATCCCTTCTGCAAACGCCCAATTGAAATGCCGGGCTTGAAAAGTTTCTGGATTCACGCGCTTTCACCCCCATCAATTGCAATTGCCTGACCATTGACTGCGGCACCGCCTTCACTCACCAGCCACAACGCTGCGGCAGCGGTCTCGGTCGGCTTTATCAGACGCCCCATTGGGTTGCTGGCTGCAAAACCGGCCCTGACGTCCTCGACCGAACGGCCTGTCTTGGCGACAATCGCCGCAACCGCACCGTCAATGAGCGGCGTATCCGAATAGCCCGGACACAGTGTATTCGCGGTCACACCTGTCGGCGCGAGTTCAAGCGCGAGCGAACGTACAAACCCCAGCACACCGTGCTTTGCGGCAGCATAACCACTTGCATAACGATATCCTTTGACCGACGCAGTCGAGCCAATCGCAACAAAGCGCCCCCAATTGCGCGCAACCATGGCCGGGATGACCGCTTGCGCACAGTGGAAGATACTGGTCAGGTTTAGCGACAGCATCCGATCCCACTCACCATGCGCCATTTTGAGCACCGGTGCCGTGGCAGCCCCGCCCGCAGCGGCAATAAAAATGTCAATCTCGCCCGCCTTGTCGAGGCCTGCAGCTATCGAAGCGGGATCGCAGACATCCATCACAACATAGGGGCCGCCTGCCGCTTCAAGTCGCGCTTTGGAGCGCCCCGCAATCACCGTATCATAGCCAGCACGGCGCAAAGCCTGCGCCACTGCCAAGCCGATTCCTGATCCTCCACCGGTTACAAGAGCGCGACGCGCTGTCATTTTTATCCTTTGTTTTCCAGTTCAAGGTTAGCCCCAAAAAAAATCGGGTCAAGCCGGGTTGTACCTATGCAAAATGCATTTTGGGCTGGCCCGAAGCGGAGCGATCGCCGCGCTCACGACGGTCGAAAATAGCTGACGGCACATGCACGATAACGGCTTCTCCAACCGCCGCTTCACCAATGGATATGGCTGCCGATCAACAGTTTGGTAGAAAAACAGATGCGTTGTGATTGACAGCGCGTGCTAACGCTTGCCCTCCCCACATTCCGCACGTAAAGCCCCCCTACGGTCGGGACGTAGCGCAGCCTGGTAGCGCATCACACTGGGGGTGTGGGGGTCGCAGGTTCGAATCCTGTCGTCCCGACCAATAATTTCAATGACTTAGAAGATTTCCCCATACCTGCTCCGAGCTTTAGTCTGGGGTTTAGTCTGGGGAGATTTTTTCACTCCAAATTTGGTGGATTCGGAAAGGGGGAAAGCCTTCCCCTGAGCCGGAGCCGCTTTGCGTCTCCTGCTACCCCTTCTAACGGGGCGCTGCCCCGTAACGCCCCGACATGATGACGCACTCGGCCCCGCGCGCCTTTCAGGCGCGCTCCTGCGGGTGCGCCGTTTTGATAAAGAGGGCCCCGCACGCACTCTGAATCGGCGGGTATAGGTACATGCGCAGGCTATGAAAGCCGACAGGCCCCGGCTTTCCGCCTGCACGAGCAGGTCAGCGATTCCCGCCTCTGATCAGGGTGCAAGTCATTTGCTTTGGCGATCTCCCTCGTCGCTCGCAGCGATGACGGCATGAGCAGGTTTCTGCAGACGGCGCGTGCCGCGCCGGCGTTGTTGGTCCGGCCCCGGCGAGACGGGGTGGGCGGGGCTCCCGTCTAGGCACGGCGCGGTCAGGCGCAACCCCTTCGGGGTCCTCCACTGCGTTGCGGCCGAGTTCGATTTCCAGTCAGCACCAGCAAGTCAGTCATGTCGGTGCGCCTGTCCGCGCCGCGCCTTTCTGGTCGCTCTTCGCCGCCCACCCCGCCTCACCGGGTCCGTGTGCGGTTTTGGGCGGTGCGAGGAGGCAGCGATGGGCATGGACCGGAAACCCCGGAAAGGCGGCAAGGGCAGGATGGCGGCGCGTTGCGCCGCGCGCGGGAGCGATCCCCGCGCTTCGCTCTATGACGAGGTGACCGCCAAGATCATCAGTCAGCTTGAGGCGGGTACTTTCCCGTGGGTTCAGCCGTGGAGTGCGGCGGCGGCTTGTCCGGGCCTACCACGCAACGCCGTATCGGGACGGCCTTATTCGGGCATCAATGTCCTGATCCTGTGGGGTGCGGTGATCGAGGGCGGTTATCCAAACCAAGATTGGCTGACCTTTAGGCAGGCGCTTGCGGCGGGCGGTTGCGTCCGCAAGGGCGAGCGTGGTCAGACCATATTCTATGCCGACAAGTTCGTGCCCAAGGACGAGCACGAGCAAGGTCAGGTAGTAGGCGACGAACCCCGCGCCATTCCCTTCCTCAAACGCTTCACAGTGTTTAACGCCGCGCAATGCGACGGCCTGCCCGAGCGACTGACTGCAGCGCCCGCGCCCTTGCCAGAGCGCGAGCAGCATTGGCAGGCCGAGGCGCTGATAGCGGCAACGGGTGCGGATTTCCGCATCGGTGGCGGGCAAGCGTTCTATTCCTCAACGCTCGATTTCGTGCAGGTTCCGCCGCAACCGGCGTTTGCCCAGCAGATCGACTATTACCGGACGGCGCTGCACGAACTTGGCCACTGGACCGGCCACAGGTCGCGGCTGGACCGCGACCTGTCGGGTGGGTTTGGCAGTGCGGCCTATGCCCGCGAGGAACTGTGCGCCGAATTGGCCTCGGCGTTTCTCTGCGCCGTGCTGGGCATCGTGCCGACCGTGCGCCATGCCGACTATCTCGGCAATTGGCTGACCGTCCTTCGCGCCGACAACCGCGCGATCTTCAAGGCGGCTAGTCAGGCCAGCAAGGCAGCGGATTACCTCTTGGCCTTCATCGATGCCGTGCAACTGGAGGCAGCGGCATGAGCAGCGACGCCGCTCCCCCTGCCTATGAAACCGAGGTCACGCCGATTGGCGTCCAAACATTGGTGACCGGCGTCGCGCCGATCACACCCGCCGAGCGGCTGGCAATGCTCGCAAACGCGCCGTTGCAGCCGCGCAAGGCGCAGCGCCCCGCCGATCATGGGCTGTTCGATACGAACGCCCGCAATCAGATCGAGATGTTTTGATGAGCTTCCGCCCCTCCTTCCCCCCGGAGGGCAGAAGGCCGCTTGGGATGACCCAAGCGGTTCCCCCGGCCCCGCCTCCACTGCCCCCCAAAATGCCCCGGAGGCGGGGCCATCCATGAAGGAGTGAGTATCATGCAGATCGACCAAATCCCGCTCGACCGGCTTTCGGTGAGCAAAGCCAATATGCGCAATGGCAAAAAGCCGCCCGACATCGCCGACATTCTCCCTTCCGTGATCCGGCGCGGGGTAATATCCCCGCTGTTCGTCCGCCCCAACTGTTCCGACGGCCATTTCGAGATCGTCGCGGGCAAGCGGCGCTATTTCGCCAGCCTCGAGGCCGCGAAGCAGGGCCAGGACGATGTGACCTTGCCGTGCATTGTGCTCGCCGATGGCGACGATGCCGACGCGCTCGAAGTCTCGATGATCGAGAATATGCTGCGGCAGGCTCCCGATCCGGTGACGCAATGGGAGAGCTATACGCGGCTTGTGAAGGAAGGCCGGAGTGTCGAGTCCATCGCCGCGACCTTCGCGCTCACCGAATTGCAGGTGAAGCGCATTTTGGCGCTCGGCAATCTGCTTCCACGAATCCGTGAAGCCTACCGCGCAGAAGAGATCGACGCCGAGACAATCCGCCACCTGACCCTTGCCACCAAAGCGCAGCAAAAGGCATGGCTGGCGCTGTTCGAGGGCGAGGACTCCTACGCCCCGCGCGGGAGCCAATTGAAGGCGTGGCTGTTCGGCGGTGGCGCGATTTCGGTCAAAGCCGCGTTGTTCGACATGGCCGACTATTCGGGCCAGATCGTCACCAACCTGTTCGAGGAAGACGGCTATTTCGCCGATACCGACGCATTCTGGGCGGCCCAGCAGGCCGAGATCGAGAAGCGCAAAGAGGCCTATCTTGAACAAGGCTGGAGCGCGGTCGAGATTGTTCCTCCGCAAAGCCATTTCTCGACATGGGAATATGAGAAAGCACCCAAGCGCAAAGGCGGACGGGTCTATATCGCGGTCAACCATCGCGGCGAGGTCACTTTCCACGAGGGCTATGTTACGAGCAAGGAAGGCCAGCGGCTCCGCAAGGCCGAAGCCGAGGGCAAGGACGTGTCCGCTCTGCCCAAGATGGTGCGGCCCGAACTGACTTCGACGCTGACCAGCTATGTCGATTTGCACCGCCATGCGGCGGTGCGGAACGAACTCGCCAGTCATCCATCCGTCGCGCTGCGGGTCATGGTCGCCCATGCCATCGCCGGTTCGCCCCTGTGGAAAGTCGAGGTGCAGGACCAGCATACGCGGAGCGATGCCGTCAACGAGTCCATCGAAACCAGCCTTGCCGAAACCCAATTCGACGAGCGCCGCCGTGCGGTGATCGCTTGTCTCGGCCTTGATCCCGAACGGGCCACACTCGCAAACTGCACTTTCTCGCGCAGCGCCATTGGCCCTTTGGTCGAACGGCTTCTGGAACTGCCCGACGCGGTGGTCATGGAAGTCGCGGCTGTAGTCATGGCCGAGACGCTGGCAATGGGCAGCGACCTGATCGAGGTGCTGGGTATCCGCCTTTCGGTGGATATGGCAAGCTACTGGACGGCGGACGCGGCGTTCTACGAACTGCTTCGCGACCGCGAGGTTGCCACCGCCGTTCTCGCCGAAGTCGGCGGCGAAGCAGTTGCAGCCGCCAACGTCAAGGAAAAGGGCGCGACCATCAAGGGCGTGATCGCCGATTGCCTGACCGGCGAAAACGGACGGCCCAAGCGCGAACGCTGGGTGCCGCGCTGGATGGCGTTCCCGCCTTCGGCTTACACCGAGCGCGGTGGCGTCGCCACGGTCAAGGCGGCGGAAAGGGCGCGCTGGATTGCCGAGCAGGAGCGACACGAGGAACCCGAACCCGACGCGCCCATCAGTGCCGCCGCGCTGCCCGCCGAGCCGCAGGACGCCGAGACCATCGTGGCCCAAGCAGAGGACGAGCGGCTTGCTGCCGTCCGGCCTTTGCCGCAATAGTCCGCGCAGCGGCGGATGAACTTGCCAACTTGAGGGCTTCCGCCCGACCCGCAACCGGACTCAGATTGCGATCATGGTGATCGGCCTAATCCTCTTTGCCGTCGCGGCGTTTCTTATCGGCGTCTTGCTGATCCGACTTGCGATCCACGCACTTCCGGCCTGCTGCGCCTGGCTTGCCGCGCAAGCGGTCTTTGCCAGCGGTGCGGGGCTGCTCGCCGCGATCGCCGCTGCCGCACTTGCGGCGATCGCCACACTCGCTTTCGCCCAACTCATCCTTGGCTGTGCCCGTTCACCCGCTACTCGCATCGCGGTTGGACTTGCCTTTGCGATTCCCGCAGGATTGGCGGGGTATCATGCCATGCGCGGCATTGCCGCAGCGACTATGCCTGCATCGATCTGGCAGCAAGTGCTACCGATGATGGCAGCGGTCGCCATCGCGGCGATGGCGTGGCAGCGGTTCGGAACAGCGCCAAGCCAATGGCCGTAGCAGAAGCGCCGCTATCGAACCCCGCCCAGTGGAACCGGGCGAGGCCAAGTCGCTGGGGCAGTCAGTCGCTACTGGTGCCAGCGGGTGCGATCAGACCGGCGCGGTCTCGCCGCCCTCGTCGTCGAACAGGTTCGCAAGGATCAAGCAGCGTTGCGAGGGCGACGCTGTGATTGAGGTCAGTCACACCCCGCATTCCGCCTCGCCTCGCTT